>PSPX01000005.1 GCA_004195715.1 Methanobacteriota archaeon
TATACGGGCACCTCGATGCAGCCTCGATTGAAGGGAAGACCGTCGGCCAGAAAGTGAGTGCGGGCGAAGTAATCTGTTGGATGGGAGACAAGCATGAGAACGGCGGCTGGGAGCCACACCTGCACTTCCAGCTTTCTCTAGTCGAGCCTCAGACTCACGACCTCCCTGGAGTAGTTGCCCCTGAAGACAGGCAGCAGGCCCTGTTGGACTACCCTGATCCAAGGCTCGTTCTAGGGCCGCTCTACTGAATGCTGGCCAGATGTGCCTTGAGTGAGTCTATCGCGGCCATCTCGGAGGGATTAGTTCCGTTGATCAATGCAAGAGCAATCGAGACCCAGTCAGTGACATGGGCAGCGTAGAGCATGCGCTCCAGCAAACTCTCCCCTTCGCACTCGATTCGCCATACCACCTCACTCTCGATATTGTCCAGCATCCACCCTACGCGCGCTTGCGTACGCGGGTGCATTTCCTCTGATGTGAGTACTATGAGAGCGCGTGAAGCCCCCTCGGACGACCATGCTACAATCTCGTTGTGATTCATCTCAGGGACATCGGAGGGACTGGCGAAGCCGTCGGAGTTCTCGTTAATCTGGCAGGAGAAGCGGTATCCTGCCGGACCAAGTTCAACAGGAGAGATGATTCCGATTTCTCTGCCCTGCATGGATCTCGCCATCGTCTCGGACATCCCGTCGCCTCCAATCAGATCGACTCCCAAGGAAGTGGTCCTGAGTCGGCCTAGCATACCGGACATCTCGCCAGCACTGGGCACAGGTAGGAGTCCCATGGCCCAGCAGGCAGCAAGCTGAGTGCCAAAGATGTGTCCAAACGCCGAGCGGGGTGCCTGACCGCTAGGTACTGAGAGCAGGATACAATCATCACTTCCATCGAGCATCTCGGCCAGTTGCCCGCCTGAAGATACTCCAATGACGGTCCCTCCGGACTCAAGAGCCTCGCGAACTCCGTCGAGGGTCTCCTCTGTGTCGCCTGAGTAGGAAGTTGCGAGGACCAGCCAATCAGGGCCCCACCAGCTTGGCAGCCCGTAGTCGTTCCAGACTGCGAAAGGCAGACCGCCCTCAGCATCAGCCAATGACTTGAGGAATCTCCCTCCAGCGCCCGAGCCCCCCATTCCGAGGCAGATTACTCCACTCCAGTCTGAATCTATCTCGATGCCTACATCCATGGCCATCGCCGCTTCGAGGTCGTCCACGAAACGGCGGGTGAATCCGGCCATGTCGCCGATATCGAACTTAGAAAGCAGAGAGGACATATCGGACTCAGCCATGCTACTACTCTCCTGTTGCTCCCGGTAACGCCAGCCATGCTCCGTCTATGAAACCGATGCGCAGGCGTGAGGACTGCCCATCGTCATCGTAGGGCAGTGCCACCGTCACCATCCTGAAGTCGGTGGGATCCATTACCTCGACAGCCGAGCTGTCGCGATTCATTACCTCCACGAGGTGCTGCTCCGCAGTGGGGCAGACCACTGTCGACTTCTCCATATCCCTCCAACTAACTCCGGTTCGCTCAAACCTGTCCATTCTGCGCAGACTGGGCCCATCCTTCTGCCAACCGTCGACCAGCCACAACTGCTTCCTGAATCGAATCACATCGCGGAGCCCGTACGCCGGCTTGCGATAACTGAGTGTCAGTCTGGTCACGTCGATTCCATCGTTCGAGCCGACAACTGTCGAGGTCTCCTTGATGGTTCCGCCGAAGCTCCTAACGAGCCTCCTACCCCAGTTCTTGGCCATCGCCTTGGAGCCCAGCTGGAGGTCCCATCCTCCGGTCACCGGCCCCTCCTTGGTGACGAAGAACATGGCGTCAGGCTCCATGTTCTCAAGCATGTCATCGAGTGTTTTCCTGAGTTGCTTCAACTCGAGGTCATCCATTCTTCGACCGGAGGAGCGGAGTTGCACGGTGGCCTCGAAATATGAGCCGGCCTTGCGCGCGCATGCAGGACAAACGGCGTTGCTGGTCTGCAACAACACCTCGTGCTGTCCCTCGAAACCATAGCCCTCAATGCTGCCAGAGACTTCGACGTGAAGGCGGCTGGTCCTGTCGTCGATGGATTCCACTGAAAATGACACATCGACCTGCTTGGCACGCTTCTCGGAGATGAGATTCTCACGGATACGCAGATCGGCGACAGCGTCCGGGTCCATCTCGGACCAACGACCCCTTACTTCGAACGAGTCGCACTTGACGCAGCGTGACTGCTGAATCCTCTCTGGAATCTTCGATAGCGTGGTGCGCTGCCTCAGACAACCCTCGCACATCCTCTCAGAAGTCAGCGGAGGCGATGCTCCGCAGGCGATACAGAAGGCCCCGGTTGACATAGTTCTCCCTACCTCCGCTCGACCACTCCGTTTCAAGGATTCCCGAAGGGAAAAATAGGCCAAATCACTCATTTTCATCAGATGAGAGGGTGTTTTCGGCAGCTTCCAGACGGCTATCGACATCAGCCAGTCTGCTCAGCAGTCTGTAGACGTAGGCACCTATCAGCCCGATGAAGGCAAGATACGCTACAGCGAGTTCAGTCATCCCGGTCAGTGTACTGCCTCCTTGTCTAACAGGAGCTGCAGATGACTCAGTCTTGACTCCATCTGATGTAGGGTGTCGCTGAGCAGAGCGAAGCCGGCGAACAGTACAAAGAACGATGCGAAACCGAGCAGAAGGACTGTCATGATCTCTGGAGCGAGTCCTGCCTCCTCGCTCTCCACGATTATGATCCCAGGATGGCGTTCCTGGTACCATGTTGTCGCTAGTGCAGTAATTGGAACCAGGGCGAATCCGAACAGGCCGACTGAAGCGATGGTATCCCGAGTGTCATGACCCTCGGGCTGCGAATTGCGAGCGAGGACGAGGAACAGGGCTACGGCGGTGAGCAGTCCATAGGTGTTCAACCTCAAATCACCCCAGTCCCACGGAACTCCCCACTCAGCGGAGCCCCAAATAGGTCCGGAAATTACCACTCCGAGGCCAAACAGCAGACCAAGATCGGAGCCAGTGCAGATGAGTCTCCAGCCGAACTCCGAGCGACGGGAGTACCAAGCCACAGAGCCGATGAATAGAACGCAGAATGCTAGGAATGATGACCATGCGAACGGGACGTGCCAGAACAGAATCCGATATGCTTCAGGAGCGTTCCAAGCCTCAGGGTCGACCGCGGGCGCCCAGAGTAGACCGAGTAGCAACGTCGTAGCGGCCCCGGTCAGGCCCAGCGTGGTAAGCGCCGCTCCAGTTGCTCTGACTGATGTCATGATACGCCGAGACTGCCACTCGTCATCAATGCTGGTCTTCATGCGTCTGGGAGGTAGATTGCGACCGCCCAGACTAGGATGGAGATCAAGCTCGCTATAATGCAGGACACCAATGGGTCACCCATCCCGAGTCCAAAGGACATGCCATCTGTCATGATGACTGAGAGAGCATCGGTCAGTTGCAGGAACGGCCAGACCAGAACCAGCAGAAGCAGTGATGCGGCTGCTGCGTTGGCTCGACGGAGGTCGGCCACCAGAAGATGCAGGGCAGCAGCGGCTACCGCGACATCGATCATGACGACTGCAGGAAGCCATAGCCAGCGAAGAATCTCTGATTCCGAGGTACTGTCAGTGGGGCCAGCAAGGACGAACCAAGACAAGTAAGTCAGCGGCAGAGGCAGAAGGATAGAGGCGCCAATCAGCGAATATGTGGGCCTTGCAGCCGGGCCAACCACTGCATTCCACCACCTCCCACAGTCTGCTTCGGTGAGGCGCCGGACCAAAGCCGGAGAGACTACGACCGTGATGAAAGCGGGAACGAGTACGAGCGCTGCGAGCAGGTCGCTGCCTGCGTGACCCAAGTCAACCTCTCCTACTAGTGCGTATGCGAGGAGCAGGGCGACTAGAGCTGGCGTTGCACGGCCGATTGTGTCTACAGGATTGCGTGCCTCCATTCTGATGGCCCAGCGTATCAACGAACCATGTGTGCTCGGTTCAATCGATTGGCTGGGCTCGGGTAGCTTCGAAGGCTCGCCCTCGGATGATCCGGGAGTTTCCATTAGAAGGCCGTCCTGTACTACTAGCACTCTGTCCGCGCACCTGACCACGCCCTCGTCGTGTGTTGCTACTAGCACACTGTGACCGTCTTGAGAAATGGCTCGCAGCCAGCCTGTTAGAAGGGCTCTTCCAGATTCATCGAGACCTTCCGAGGGCTCATCCAACAATACGACTCTTGAGTCCTCGCTGAAGGCCGCTGGGGCGAGTCCGCAAAGAACTGCCAGACGGCGGCGTTGGCCTCCGGAGAGCTGGGAGACGCGGTCAGCGCGCCGGTGCTCCAACCCCCATTCCGAGAGCACTTGTGAGACAGCGTTTCGATCGGGACTTCGTCCGGACGCGCTGAGCGAAATCCGCAGCCTCTCCTCAACGGTCTCCTCGCCGCACATCCCGTCGTTCTGCAATGTCAGACCCATCGGAGGAGGTTCGTTCCTACGTCCATCGGAATCGCGCACCACTCTCTCCTCGTCAGCGTCCGTGCGCCAGATGACGCTTCCCGAAGTTAGTGGGAGTATGCCCGCACATGTCTCAAGGAGTGTGGTCTTGCCTGAGCCGTTGGCCCCCGCTAGAGCCACCACCTCTCCTTGTCCTATGTGGAAATCGATGTCTTTCAGAACCACTCGGGGGCCGCGATGCACTTCGATGCCCGCAACCTGCATCATTGTGCCGTGTTCCACGCGATTCCGAAGGTGGGTTATCGTTTGAGTAATTCCGTCGGCCAACGAAGCGGCTATGCGCTCGGACCTCACGGCTAGGAATGGACTACATGGGTATCGAGTGGGCTGACTTGGCCGGCGTTGACATGCTGGTGATTGGGGTTATGGTGACGTTGGCCATCGGACCGTATGTATCAGCATCCCGGGGAGGTACCAGTCTGGCTCTCGCGACAGTGCTCTCCCTAATGCTCGTGGCGTTTGTCCAGTTCACGTATTCCGTGCTCTACGGAGTGCCGATGCAGTTCTCGTGGATGATCGACCTGCTCGGCATCAAACCCGGCGTCATGGGAGATTCTGAAGAATCCTACAGGATGCTCTCTGCGGCGTGGCTCCACGCGGACTGGATTCACGTACTGAGCAACATACTGGTGATTGCACTAGTCGGAATCCCCCTAGAGCAGCGACTGGGTGGTCGGAGATGGCTCGCAGTATACTTCCTCGGCTTCCTCGGTGGTAATCTAGCCTGGGTCCTGTCACATCCCGATTCATTGTCGCCTGCCATCGGTGCCAGTGGAGCGGCGTTCGGGCTGTTGGGGGCCTACATGGCATGCTGGCCCGAAGACAAGATTGAGTTTCCTCTGTTGTTCTTCATCCGAGCCTGGCCGGTCTGGCTCATCGTTTTCATCAGGCTCGGCCTAGAGGTCTGGCAAATGTATGATCTGCAATCGGGCACCGCTGGAGAGTCGAATGTCGCTCACATGGCACATGTAGGGGGATTCTTCCTAGCTTACCTGCTTGCTAGGCCAATTGCTCAAGGCGCGCCCAGTTCACTCGATTCGACGGAGAGTTCAGCAACCCATTCGGAGCGTGCCCAAGCCCTTCGGACGCAGGCCATAGGACGCATGGGGAGCCTCGATGACGACCCATGGTTCGCAGCTGACAAAACGCTTGACGGAAGGGCTGCTAGGATACTGAAGAGGTTGCGTGAGGAGGGCGACGAACTGGAAACTAGGAGAGCTTGGCTGGAAGAGCTCTCGGAACATACCATCTGCCCGGTCTGCGACGGTGAGATGATTACTGAGATGAGAGGTGAGAACTGCCGTATTCGCTGTGCCATTTCCGGCAGCCATGTCAAATGGCCTTGAACCGATGTCACAGACGAACCATGACAGGTTGGGATTATACCTCATCTGAGTTTGGCTCTCCTAGAGAGCCATGAGTCATAGTAGGAATCAGAGACTACCTCTGATAGTGGTCGCACTGTTTCTCGTGATGGACTTCTCGCTAGGAGCCAGCGCCTTAGTACACGTCCCAGAAGACACGGGAGGGGGTACTGAGGTTGCAGTTCTATCGGGCCCAGGACTACCTTCACCGCTAATGTGCGGGGACGAAGAGTGCCCTGAGAAGGATCGTTCTCCAAGCATCCGTCCTGTTGATTCAGGTTGGCCGGTTGAGGATCCTGGATGGTGGTTCGGATATTGGTACGATCTAGACTCCGACGGGATGGACGACAGACTACAGAGAATCATCACCGGAGAGAGGACATCGGTTTCGACGACCTCAATCACAGGATCGGACGGTCTGCCGACTGTCGCCATCGTCGTCGATTATTCTTGGCACCCCGGACAGAGTGACATCGATGCCATCAGGACGGTTCTGCTTGACCACGGTTGGAAGGAAGAAGGTTCGTGGTTTGACCCCCTCCGAATCCTCGACTCCATAGTAATCGACCATGTCCCTGTGGGCTCGCTGATCGAAATCTGGTTGCTTGACGGAGTGGTGATGATTGAGGAGCAGACCGTGATAGTGCCTCTGCTCGACAAGGCGTCTCGTGGTTCAAAAGTCAGGGACTCCGAGGTCTTCGACGAGACGATGCGGGACTTTGGCTACGACGGTTCTGGAGTCGTAATTGCCATTCTAGATACCGGAGTGGACAACGAGCACTTCTCACTGGACGATTTCTCGGACGACAACAATGACAACGAAAAGGAGCCGGATGAGCTTGCCGACCCAAAGTGGTTGGGAGGATGCGATGCGACCTCATGGAACTCTCAGGATTGCGACGACGGCAGCATCGACCCAGACGACGCCGACGGACACGGAACTCACGTGGCTGGAATAGCCCTCGGAACTGGTGACGAGCGACGCATAAATCAGGGCTACGCCCCTGGCGCCTATCTTGTCGATGTCAAGGTCATGAGTGATGCCGGTGCAACAAACTCAGCAGCAACGCTCAGAGGCATACAGTGGGTCATGGACAACGCCGATCACGACTGGGGGAACAACGAATCGAGTGAGGGTATCGACGTAATGTCCATGTCCTTCGGATCCGCCTCTGACCCCCAAGGAGATGATCCCGGTGACAACGGTACAAGCGCTGAAGCTAGAGCGGTTGACGAGGCAGCGGATGCCGGCGTGGTTCCGGTCGCGGCCATTGGTAACGACGGGAGGAGGAGGATAACATCTGTCGGTGCTTCCGACAGCGCCATCACCGTCGGAGCCATAGACGATGAGAATACTATTGAGAGGGGGGATGATATGATCGCCTCATACTCCAACTCTGGCCCTAGGGAAGACGATGGAGATGATAACGAGTGGGAGGAGTTGAAGCCCACAGTGGTAGCCCCTGGATCTAACATAATGTCCTCTCAGCACGCTGCCTCTAGCAGCACCCTCCCAGGGGCTCCCAAACCTCTGGCCGAAGACAGTTACACTCAGATGTCCGGCACAAGTATGTCCTGTCCCGCAGTCGCCGGTTTCGTCGCAGTCATGCTGCAGATAAACGACGACCTCAATCCGCAGGAGATCCGAAAGACGTGGGCAGGCCTCAGAACCCAGTATAACGGAAAAGTGGAACGAACAGTACGGTTTTGGCATCGTCGATGGCAACATGATTCTCGAGGCGATGCTCGGAGGAGATGTGGATCCCGGGAACAACAATACTGACCCGCCTCCGCCTGGATCGGGAGACTGGGTAGTCATGGAGAATCCTGAGGTAGACTCGTGGTTGGTGGAGGGCGAAACCTACAGTGCAAGAGGTCACATAGACGAGGATGCGGAGACCAATGGCAGTATCGACGAGATAGCAGTCAGAATCTCATACTCACATAGGCCCGAAGGCGAGCCAAAGAGAGAGGTGGTGTTGCTCGACTGGCACGCAGCCCAAGGAACCTCTAACTGGACAACTCCATTCACTCTGCCCGAGTTCACCGAGGATGAGATCAACGTACTTGAGGTGATCATCGAGGCTCAGGCAAAGAACGAGTTTGGACAGTGGAGCGATGTAGTCGAGCAGAAGCATGAGGTTGGCTTGGTCGCCGTCACTATGGGAGGTCCTAGCGGACAGAGTCCTGTCTCCGGGAACGTCAACGTGTTCGGTACTTGGGATTCGGTGAACGGAGGAACTGTGCAGTGGAGGCTAGGCACCGACACCTGGGAGACTGCTCAGACCTTCGGAGGAAGCGGTAGCAGTAGCGGTGATTGGTCTGTGACTTGGAGCACCGAGGATGTGGATGACGGATTCTACCGGCTCTCCGCTAGGATGGCTAGCGGGGACGGAATCTACTCCGAAGAGATACGTCGGACCGTCGAGGTGGATAACGACCCACCGGCCCCTAATCTGATGTTCAGGACCGGCCTCTCAGTTGAGGAGTACGGGATTCATCTCACTCAAACATATGTCAACACCTTCCTAGAAATCCGAACTGAGATTCGTAACGACGGTGATTTGGCGGCATCGAATCTCGCAATCGCATTGTATGAGGACGGTTCGCGCAAGGACGAGATAGTGTTGCCCAGCATCGACAGCGGCGACATCATCGAAGTGGTACTCTACTGGAATCCGACCACCGTCGGCGACAAAGTGGTGATGGTTTCTCTAGATCCTTCCGATTCGATTGAGGAGCTAAATGAGGAAGACAACGGACAGACAATCACCTTCCCAGTCATCCAGAGGCCACAAGGCATAGACTTGGCCTTCCGCGAGGGGGCGGTTAGGACAGAGCCAGTGATACCGCGGCCCCTCGAGCAGTTCCTCATCACAGCCAGAGTCGATAATCTCGGCTCCAGTGATGCCACCAACGTCGAAGCCACACTAGAGATTCATAACAATCTGGGCTGGGAGTTGGTTTCATCTACTGCAATCTCCCTAGTTGTCGGCCAGGGTGCGTCGCAGCTATCCTTCGCTCATCGGGCCAATCAGTCCGGTCCTCTCGATGTCAGAATTACTCTGAGTGGCTCCGGATTGGCCGACCTCGATTGGAGCAACAATCAGGTCGAGACGACGGTGCTGGTGGACGAGTCCACCCTATCAGGCGCCCGCGCGATGAATTTTGATGCAGGAGAGGTGCCGGTCAAAATCATCGACCTCGACAATGAGGGCATAGTCATCACCAACAACGAAGGAATACTGTCACTATACAGGTTGAACTCCAACAGGGGCACTACAGCCTGCACTAACGTACTGGATGAGATGTGGGCTGGCGACATAGCAACCTGGAGCACCGAGGACGGTTGGGCGCACATCGTCTGGACTCGGAGGTTTCTCGATTCCTCTGGTTACTTCCTCCAGACCCTGAGCTACTCTGCCATAGACGCCACCTGCCAGATGTCGCCGATACAGGATCTGATGGACCCCCTCTTGCTTTCGGATGGCAAGTACTGGGGCATCGACATAGATGTCGATGACGAGGAGGTTCTAGTCTCAGGCTATCACAGAGATATGTTCACCGGAGGTACATTTGGCGATCAAACCAGCGTTTTCCTTCTGCACGCGGACAACCCGACCAAATCGTCAGACTGGACGCTTACTCCGAACATCATTGGTGAGTTAGACCTGATTCCGGGGGCCGCCAGTTCGCTGGATGTTGAGTTCGGAGAGGACGATGGGGCTCACCTCCTGTATCAGTCCACAAGAAGTGACTCAACGGGGATAGAGAGATATGGCCTGTGGTACGCACACGGTCTCATCGAACAGTCTTCGTGGACCTTCAAGAAGGCGGTTGGCGACGAGGCTTCCCTCGCGGTCATGAAAGTCCAAATCATCGAGGGGGAAGAGCGGATTACGGCAGCGTGGAGAGAGGGTGAGGGACACGAATCAGTGATGATTACCATAGTGGCCGATTCGTCGTTCGAAGCAATCGACAACCTGACTCGCATCTACCCCTCAAGGGGGCTGAGTTCCATCGTGATGCAAGAGGTTGACAGGGGCGTGCAGGTGTTCTTCGATGTAGTCGGGCCAACCGGGCCGCAGGTTAGGTTTGGCATCATAGATGCTGAAGAGGGGTGGCTGGGATTATCCAACCGCCTCAACCTCGGGAACCTCTACCTCATGGACCGTTCTCCGGCCAGCAGTGAGACTGTTTTCATCCATACTTCAGCCAGTGGTTGGCTAATCAGGGCTGTCGTAGACGATAACGACCCGAACGGCGATGGTGGGTCCCTGCTCGATGAACTGAGGCACGCTCTCGGCCTAGATGAGCAGAACTTCAACATCCTCCTAGGTGGATTCGCCATCACCATTCTGCTTCTGTGCACCGTCATCCTAACCACTCTCTCCGCTAGGGGAATCAGGTGGATGAGGGGGCGCAGGAGTTTCCAAGCGACAGGCACCGTGCTGCTCGAAGAAGATGTGGTAGACGTTGTTGATGACACAGACATCGCTGTGAAGACGAGTGAGGAGGATGATGTCCAGTTGGTCGAGTTGGTAGAGGTCAACGAAGGTGCCGAGGGACGTCGAGGTCGCCGACAGAAGCGGGGTCAGATAACTGACGTCCCTGAACTTCCGCCTATGCCGATTCCTCCTCCAGAGCCAGATGTCAATATTCCCGAGGCAGCATACCGTCCTCCTGAGTTACAGTTGAACAAGCCAATCATTTGCCCTGAGTGCGACAGCAGGTTCGAAGCCCCACTCGATATCCAGGCTGCTAGATGCCCTGTATGCGGAGATAACATCGCCCTCTGAGGCCTCAGATGACGTCAATACTGCTCGCCTCAGCCTCCCAACGCCGGTACGACTGGCTATGCAGTTTCCTAACCGATGGTGAGTCCAAAATAGAGTCTCGCCCCCTAATCTCGCCGGAACCTGTTCCCTCCAATGGAGTAGACGTGAGAGTGCAGACCGAAGCCACATGCATTGCAAAGGCAAATGCCGCGGCCAGTGAGATGACGATATCAGGGGATTCTCATGATCTGGTCATCGTCGCAGACACACTAGTGGAAGACCCAGAGGACCCTCTCGTCGCTATGGGCAAGCCGGGCGACGTCGTCTCTGCCACTGCAATGCTGCTCAGACTGTCGGGTCGGAGGCATCGCGTCTGGTCCTCAACAGCCCTGCTCTGGCCACCGGACAGAGGTAGGGAGGGAACCGAGACCCTGCATGGAGGATGGAGTGCAGATATCTGGACGGAGTCGGCCATCGTCGAATTCGAAGATCTATCTGCGGACACTCTAGCTGATTTGATTCTCAGCGAATCTTGGGCCGGGAAGGCGGGTGCCTACGACCTAGCCGGGGAAGCCGGCGCTAACGCAAATCTGGTAGAGGGACGCGAGGTTACCGTGCTCGGATTCGCACCTGCGGCCATCGACACGTTGCTCGAATCTCTGAACTAGACGAAGACCACGCCACCGTGCTTGAGCACGAAGTCGCGCTGCAACTCGTCGAACCACTCCAGCATCGCCGAGTTGAAACGCACGGCGATAATCTCGGAGTCCGTCAGCAGGTCGTCCTGAATCCCCTTCAGGGTACCAGGTGCTGCCCCGCAGGATACGCAGGCCCCGTCTAAGTCTAGGATTAGTGAAAGCGCTCTACTGCCGCTATTCAACTCCTCTATTGACGCTCTCGTCACGACCAAACCCCCTCCATGTCCGTCCAAAGCCGCCCTGACAGGGCCGAGCCGTACCATCAGCGCTGGGATGAGGTCACTGTCGTCTGTCTCGAAAAGATTGACCACAGAGAGGGCTTCCAGACGGGCGATCTCCTCCGGGTCGTGAGACTCTGAAACTCTCCTCTGAGCCTCCTTCTCCATCGCCGCTTCAATCTGTGCGCGGTAGGCCTCTTCGATGGTATCGGAGACTGGAGTAGGGGTGTCTTCGTCCTCTGTCATGATTGGCTGGAAGGGGTATCTGATTTTAGGGTGACCTAAAAACAAAGCAGACATTCAAAAGGGGTCTGAGTTGGAAGATGCCCATGGAACATGGCGAGTCTGATATCGAGGCGCTGTTGGAGATTCGAAATCTGCATGCTGGAATCGGCGATACGCAGATACTGAAGGGTATCGACCTCAGTATTGCCCCGGGAGAAATACACGCCATAATGGGGCGAAACGGGAGTGGCAAGACGACCGCTGCCAACATCATCATGGGACATCCCGATTTCGAGGTCGAAGAGGGTGAGGTACTGCTTTCAGGGGAGAATCTATTGGAGTTAGAACCATGGGAGAGGGCGCGTGAGGGCGTGTTCCTGTCATTCCAGTACCCTCAAGCAGTCCCTGGGCTTCAAGTCGGCAACTTCCTCAGGAAGTCTGTCGCAAGCATCAGGGGAAAAGAAGCCGCTAAGGGTGCTGATTTCAGGGGAGAGTTGAATGAGGCCATGGATACTCTCGACATACCTCGGAGCTTCCTCTCCAGATACGTCAACGACGGTTTCAGCGGCGGCGAGAAAAAGCGCTTCGAGATATTGCAGCTGCTCCTGCTCAAACCCAAGTTGGCCATATTGGACGAGACCGACAGCGGCCTCGACATAGACGGCATCAAGACCGTCGCGGCAGGAATTAACGCCGCCGTCAGGGGAACTGACTCAGCCGCACTCATCATCACACACTACTCGCGCATTCTTGAGCATGTCCAGCCAGATAAGATCCATGTCCTGATAGGAGGTCAGATAGTTGCCACAGGAGGTCCTGAGCTCGCTATGCAACTAGAAGAGCGGGGTTACGAGTGGCTGGACCCGAAGGCTGAGGCGGAGGGAATAGCATAATGCCAGCCAACCAGGTAGCACAGGAGGCCGTCGGAGATTACAAGGCCGGATGGCACGACCCGGAGAACTCCTCAATCCGCTTCGACTTTGGACTCTCCGAGCAGGTCGTCAGAGAAATCTCGGCGATCAAGGAGGAGCCGCAGTGGATGACCGACATCCGTGTCAAGGCGTTCCACCACTTCATGGAGCGCCCGATGCCCACATGGGGTTCCACCGAGTTGCTCAACTCGATTAAGTTCGATGAGATCTGCTACTTTCTACGCTCGGGCGAAGGCACGGAGAATGACTGGGATGATGTTCCCGAGGCCATCCGGAACACCTTCGACAAACTGGGCATACCTGAGGCCGAGCAGAAGTGGCTCTCGGGGGTGACAGCACAGTACGAGTCGGAGGCTGTCTACCACAGTATCCGCGAGGACCTCGAGAAGCAGGGCGTCATCTTCCTCGACATGGATAGTGGCCTCCGTGAGCATGAGGACATCGTGAAGAAATACTTCTGCAGCATCATCCCCTACCAAGACAACAAGTTTAGCGCGCTCAACACTGCCGTATGGTCGGGAGGCTCGTTCATCTACGTCCCCAAGGGGGTTCACGTCGAGATGCCGGTGCAGGCCTACTTCCGCATCAACGCCAAGAACATGGGTCAGTTCGAACGCACGCTGATAATCGCCGACGAAGGCTCGTCGATCCACTACGTTGAGGGCTGCACTGCCCCCACCTACTCTACCGATTCACTGCACAGTGCCGTCGTTGAGCTCATTGCGATGCCCGGTGCATACATCCGCTACACCACAATCCAGAACTGGTCGAACAATGTCTACAACCTAGTCACCAAGCGAGGCATCGCACACGAGAACTCGACTATCGAATGGGTCGACGGCAACATCGGATCGAAGTTGACGATGAAGTACCCAGCAGTGATTCTCAAGGGAGAGGGGTCTCACGCCGAAGTCATTTCCGTAGCCTACGCAGGCGAAGGAATGCATCAGGACGCCGGGGCGAAGGTGCATCATCTAGCGTCGAACACCACCAGTAAGATCCTCTCCAAGAGCATCACCAAGAATGGCGGCCGCGGGAGCTACCGAGGTTTGGTGTCGGTGAGCAAGAAGGCAGAAAACTGCAAGGTGAACGTCGTCTGTGACGCACTCATTCTCGACGAGCAAAGCCGATCAGACACCTATCCTACGATGGAGATCAAGAACCCCTCCTGCCGATGCGAACACGAAGCATCGGTCAGCAAGGTGAGTGACGACCAGTTGTTCTACCTGATGAGCCGCGGCCACTCAGAAGACGAGGCGCTCGCAATGATAGTCAATGGGTTCTTCGAGCCATTCGTCCGTGAACTACCGATGGAATACGCAGTCGAGCTCAACCAGCTGATGGCCCTCGAGATGGAAGGCAGCATAGGCTGATTCGGGGTGAGCCATTGGATTCCACCGCAGAGTACCTGTCTCTCGACGAGCCCACTAGGTCCAGCCATCTCTGGAAATATACGCCATGGCGCAGGATTCACCCCACCGGTGACATCACCAGCATCCCTGATGTTGGAACGCCCCGACTCAGGCTCGTCGGCCTTGATGGAGGCGATGCTCCAGAGGGGATACGACTGGAGAAAGGGGTGATGTCTGTGTCAGGACTTCCGGAGGGCGATGTGGTCACGGGTTCATTCATGCAGGCAGCCTCGGCGAGTTCACAGTGGATCCTCCGCATCGAGCCCGGCTTCTCCTCGCAAGATCCTGTGATTCTCGACATCGATGTGAAGGGTTCGTCATCGATCCTGCATCTCTCACTCGATGTGGGACGATTGTCCGAGTTGGAGTTGATTACGCGGGTGAGGGGTTCTGGCAAGTGGTTCGGTCTTCTGCGTACCGGGGAAATCGGAGCCGGGGCCGTCCTCAATGACGTGGTCGTCTGCCTGCAGGACGAGGGTACTTTGCTCCGTGTCGATTCGATAGCAATCGGCAGGGACGCGCAGGTGCGCGCAGGGACTGTCTCTTCTGGCTCCGAGCGGACCAAGGCGGACCTGCGTTACAGGATGGGGGAGCCGGGGGGCAACCTCAGGGTTCTCGGGTCGATACTCTCCGTGGACTCGATGCACATAGACCACCATGTGGAGATACACCACGATGCCCCCGAAACTTTCAGCCGGCTCACATGGAACTCAGCGTGCGGAGGAGATAGCAGGACTGTCGGGACAGGGATGCTCAGGGTTGCCGATGGCTCACGTGGGGCAGATGCCGCTCAGATCTTCCACAACCTGTTGCTCTCGGCTGATGCCGAAGCAGACTCTATCCCTGAACTTGAAGTACGGGAGCACGAGGTAGTCGGTTGTGGACACGGTACGGCCAACGGGCCGATAGACGAGGACCAAGTCTTCTACCTTGAGTCTAGGGGCTTCGACCCCTCTGAGGCCAAAAGCACTCTGATTGCAGCCTTCCTCAACTCCACTCTCTCCGAAATGGGAAGCGATTCACTGCATGACTGGTTGGTCGGGCTCCTGAACTCAGAGTTGCGCACCCCGGATGCCTGAGGGCAGTAATTAATTTGAACCGGGCTAAGAAGTCCGGCTCATGGATGTTGATTACTGCGAAGACATCACGTGCCAATGCGGTTTCAGAGGCAGGGCCATCCCCATGCGCCAACACATGGAGTGTCCGCGTTGCTACAGAGTGGTTGAGGCGTGCTGCGAGGGAGTTCCTGAGTACGCTTATGCTGAGCGGTCCCTGTAACCTGACAGGAGCGTGGTCATCAGAAGTCCCGCTGCGGCACCGAAAGTCATCCCCTGCGATTCCATCCCCGTTCCTGCTAGGTCCCTGAAAGCGAGAGTCATGGCACCAGTCATTGGGACCACGAAAACCGCGAATCGTCCTAGCCACTGCTTGGGGGTGGGGGCTCTGCCCATCGGCCTGAGTGTGACCGAGCTCGACTTCTGTATCACCTGCCACTCGGCACTCTGCGCCCCGACCTTCAGCCGCTGCATCACAGCAGGCCTGATTCCAGGGTCTGCTGACCCCGGGTGAGTGCTCTCTCCTCTGCCTGTGACCAACTTCAGTCGGCCGAGGTCTGATCTGCGCTCAAGCAGCCTGTCCGTCAGAGCGGCCGCAGAAGGGGCGTCGAGTCCGTGCAGGTCCACCACCAATACACCCCTGTCTCTCCTTACCTTCTCCTCAACTGACCAAGACTGTTTAGCCCAGATAGTATCTCTTTCCCCTATTAGAGCAAGTATTGCCCTGACCCTCATGACTTCCTGTTCCTTGATGGCCCCGGGATCCTTGCCTGATCGAGACGTCTCAAGCAGTCTATAGTACGCGAAAGTGGTCACGACTACAGCTGCCGCAAACCCGACCACGAGACCGGAGCGCAGGGAGCTCATGACCTCTGGACTGTCCAACCCGCTGAGGAAGATTGCGACGAACGTCGCCATAACCGCAACCATGGACCCGATCACTATGCCAAGCCATACCGCATCTCGGTAGTTCAGGTCGCCCATACAGAGCGGAGTGAGTGCTTGCTCAAAAGAGTGCAAGGGTATCGAAAATGACTGTATGACATAGTTCATCAGTATGTCTTCGATGCGAGAGACGTGTCGTCGCTAGCCAATGGACTGAGTGACAGAACTAGGGAAATGAGTGTTAGTAGGGTCGTAGCGGCAATAACCGGAGGGTATCTGCTGCTGTGCTTCATCGCTCCAGTGATGATACTCGAGGGAACTGTTCCAGAGCTCTCCGGCAGGGCCAACGCCATGGACTACGCCACAGATAGCAGTTGGGGCAATCGGGACCACGGTGAAGATTCAGCTCTGGGTCATGATCAATCGGCGCACGGAGGAACTTTCTCTTGGACCGAACTTAACCCAGTATGGGCCTTCGTTTACGGCTTTGGGGACTTGAACTGCCATCAGAAGCATGAGCGGTCTTGGGAGATTAACGGTAACCAGATGCCGGTGTGCACGCGGGATGTCGGAATATTTCTCGGCTTGGCTATCGGAGCCGCGCTGTTCGGTTGGCGCGGGCTCAATCGCTGGACCATTCGGGACAGTTTTCTCTCGGTGTTCCCCGATGGCAGACTAGAATCCATCTACCTAGACGACCGGAGGATGCTGGCCGTGCTGGCCATAATCGGTATCGGACTTGTGCCGATGGCTGTCGACGGCTTCACGCAGATGCTCACTGAGTATGAGTCCAACAACCCCCTCAGAGTGATAACCGGACTCACCGCTGGTATAGTCTTAGGATGGTGGTTCTCCGCAGCGTTGTGTGCCAGAACGAAGTACTTCGATGATGACTCTGCTTCAGTCCTGCTGCCGGCAAATGCAAGGCTGATAATGAAGTGATTATCCCTACTTACCCTGCCACCAAGATACGAGGCCGCTCGCTCCAGCAGGAAGAGGGGAGTTTTTCGTTCCTGATCTCAACAGCGCTATCCTCTCCAGTGAATCCCTAACCGCGGACGGATGCTCGCCCGACCTGACGATTTGGCCCATCGCGAACCTGAGATGAGTCTCGGGATTATCTGACATCCATCGGAGAATCGCATCTCTTAGTGGCCAGATGGCGAGTATCGTCACTCCCAACATGCGATAACGCTGCTTCAAGTGAGACCTCGGAGCGTCCCTGCCCACGAGTGCCTTGTGCTTGTGCACCCAATCGGTTCGCTCGTGGAGGAACTTGACTATCCTCTGAGTGTGGCGCTCGGAGACAGCTCTCACCGGCCCGAGTGCCTGGCGCAGTTCGGAGATATCGGCTGAAGGCAACAGGGCGAGTGTGCCGCATATCGAAGACATGGAATGGGAAAAGATGCTGAGAGGCACATCGACCCTAGATTCCTCGCTTATCTCCTCCAGTACAGTATCGTGCTCCGATTGGGCGTCCCTGAGAATCCGCCATGGCGCCGTGCCGTCGGGCCAATTCAAACTCTCGCTGAACGGTTCCACTCCGATTCCAGAGAGTGTGGTCTGTCCCTTTGAGGCCCTCAACAACTTGCGCAGGAAGTTTCTCTCGACGACCTCCATCCTGACATTTAGCGGCTTTGGCCTAGAGTGTACGAACTTCCTTATCCTGCGGGTCAGTTCGTGTCGGAACTCCCGTTCGGTCCCCTCGTTCAGAATGGGTCCAATCACCGCGCCCATGTCGAACGGCGTGGGCATCTCTATCTCACCGGATAGCAACGAAGTGTAACCTTCTCTGATTCTCTGTTGCAGTTCGGAGGTTTCGAAGTACTCTTCCTTCTCAGTTAACGCTCTCAGTGTGCCTCGTTTGATTCTCCTCAGTGCCACCTCGGGGTCGCAGTCAACCCAGATGCAGAGATCAGGGACCAGTGCCGCCGAGTTCATGTGCGCCACTCTGTCGACACCGAGCCCTCCCACAACTCCTTGGTATACCAACGAAGAGTGGATGTTCCTCTCGCTAACCACTGCCCTACCCTCCTCCAGACGGGGCAGTATCCAGCCGTGCGAGTGGTCGACCCTATCGGCGGCGAACAGTCCGGCCTCCTGCCCGGGAGTCATCGTCTGCTTGCGGACCGACTCGATGGCTAGACGGCCTAGAGGGTGCTCCCTACGCGGCTCTCCGGTGGCCTCGACAGAAGTGAACGAGAACTCCTTGCTCAGCACTTCCGAAATCACCTTCGTAGCGAGGCCCTTGCCGCTGCCATCGCCTCCTTCGATAGTAATCAGATACACTAGCAAACCTCAAGTTATTCCTCTGTGTGATCGGTGAACTGATCCCTTGCGAGATGGGCCATGCCCATCCCCAATAGAATGAACATAGGACCTATGAACAGCATGCCTCGGCTCCAGAGTCCGAAAAACGACAGCCACCAAGTTCGCTGGTAGCGGTCGCCTCGGTAAGCCTCGAGACCTCCTACCATGCCAGCCAGCCCGGCCAAAAGGGTGAGGGCTGCTATGGTGGAGCCGATTAGTACCGACTCACTGAGATGGCTCTCTCCGGACATATCGTACTCGTCGAGTCCGTCGCCATGCATCAGTGAGACGGAGATCTGCGCGTGGTCACCCGGTACGAGGATGATTCTGACGGTTCGATTCCCAGGATGATCAACTAGCAAGGTGGATGTCCGTCTGGGCACGTCATCTATTGAAAACCGACCTCCAGAGTCAGTGAAATCGTGACTGATCTCAAGTTCATCGGAATCGAGAATGCTCACTCTGACTCCCTCTACTGGTTCGCCTCCTGTGGTGCTGTCCTCTAGTGCGGTAATGACGATTCCGTCGACATCAGCCAACCCGTCCGAACCATCCAATTGCCCTGCTAGGATCTCACCCACATTCGTCGAGATTAGGGCGACTCCGAGAAGGACTCCGAGAAGGCTCCCGACGAATATCATCAGCGCCCCAGCCAGTCTGGTAGTAGAGTCTACAGAGAGATCGTGCAGCCACAGTTCCATGGCACTGTAATCCTCGAACTCGTCGCCGTTCGCCTCACTCACTGTCTCTCACCCGCCTCTTGCTTCTCTTCGCTGGGCATCGGCGGCTGTTCAGTCTGCCGCTTAACTACCATCAGTATGAGGAACTGCATAATCGCGCTTAGGAAGCGCATCGAACTCAGGAAGACCACCAGAACGGCAATCAGTAGAACTGGCCAAATCGACTTCAGGATAGATATGGCCAGAGATTCTAGGGGCTCTTCTTCCTGAATATCCTGAGTATCTCCGAATAACACCAGATGCATGGAGGTCCAGTTCTTGCCTGTGATGAGAAATGCATCCTGCTCTGAGACATAGGCAATCCCATTCAGGACATTGTTGTAGCCGTCTGATTCGTTCTCGGCGAACATCGAGGCGTCGATAGTCAGTCCGACCTCGCCGGTGCTCTTGTCAATGGCGATGATGGAATCGCTGCCCCATACGTTGGCGTACACCGTCTGACCGACGCACTCAAGCTCGTTGAGCAGGTTCACTTCGTTGCCCTGGTCGGTCACTCTCAAGATTGAAACCAACGTGAAGTCTTCCGGGTTCCTGAAGGCTAGTTCGGAAGACCCGTTCGACATCACTAGGTGGGTTCCGTCGTAGCACAGCCCCCAGCCCTCTCCCGAGTAGGTGTGATTGGCGATAACGGTCAGCGATTCGATGTCGAAGACCAGTGCTACGCCCTCCTTCCAAGTCAGCATCACGATACTGTCGCCGACGACCGTAATGCCTTCTGCGAACAGCGACTCGTCAAGCTCGGTCTGACGAATCACCTGGCCGCTCAAGGGATCGACCTCTCTGAGACTGGAGTGACCGTACAGTCCGGTGCTTTCGTAGAGTGATCCATCATGCATCTCAAGCCCCTGTGTGAAAGCTTCCGAATCGTGCTGATGAGAGGAAATCAAAACTAATTCTACTGTTTCCGATTGCGCTTGGGCAGACGCTGGCAGGCTGCACGTGAGGACGGCTAGCAGCATCGCGACGGCCAGCGCTGGCGTTGTAACGTGCTGTTTCATGTACGAACGATGCTCCATCGATGTTAAAATAGGTCTTTGAGCGGATTGCGGCTGAAAACAACACGGAGTGTTGAACATGCCCCCCAACAATGCACCAGCGTCCCGCAGAGCATCTGTCATGCTGGTCCTGACGATGCTGTTCGCCAGTCTTTCTCCTTTGGCTCTTGCAGAGCCGCAATCCACTGAATCGGTGACTGAGGTCATGTCGGGCGACCTCTCGGAGTTCGACCCTTCTATTGAGGGCAAGCGGTACCTGTTCACAGATGAGTTCGAACCGATATTCTCGGCTACCGGTCACTTGAAGATTGAATGGAGGGAAGCGGGTTATCCCGGGTTGGTGCTCCCATTTTCTCCGGGCTACCTGAACTCGAGATCCACGGTACGTTCTTGTGAGAATGCATGGAGTCAAGGCGATACTGGCAACGTCTCCACAGCCAGTGGCAGCGTCTCTGTCACGGCACAGAAGGTATCTGCCAATTCTGCTATTCTGGTTGAGGACGGTCAGATTATCTCATCTACCACGCTCAATGATATTGCCTCAACCTGGGAATCAACGATTTATCCTACAGACACGACTTACTTCGGCAGTCCGCCCGATGTCGACAACAACTGCCAAATCGAGATTGTCCTGATTGCCATCGACGGATCAGGTGGGACCGGCGGATACTTCTCACCCGGTATCTCGTCAGTTAGGGAATCAGTGTTCGTCGACGTCGATGACATGAGTTGGAGGAACACTATCCTTGCTCATGAGTTCGAGCATCTGCTGCATAACTCGAGGGATCCGTACGAGTACCTGTGGATCGATGAAGGGGCAGCGGATATGGCAGCGTACCTAGCCTTCGGAGTCACCAGCACGCTGACAGGACACGCCAACGAATGGTCGCAGGACAGCGGCCTCAGCGTGCGGTGGTGGAACGGCAGGATAGCCGACTACGGCGCCGGTTTCATGTTCCTGATGTACCTAGCCGACAAGCTCGGCGGTGGAGCCGCAATCCAGAGACTGGTCGCCGATACGGCTACCGGCGGAGCAGCTATTGAGAATCTGGCTCAAAATCCAGAGACAGGTGCGACCTCTATTGGGACGACGATGAGCGAGATCTTTGCTAACTTCAGCGCGGCAGTGTCCCTCGACAGCGCCCAAGGGGCCTTCGGATTCACCAACCTCGATCTCACCTCAGGATGCATTGCCGCCTATATCTGCAAGGCCCAGATGAGTGGATACAACGATCAGTGGGTCAACGATTGGAACAGCTCCAGTCAAGACATAGAAGGTTGGGGCATGAGGGCATACAAGTTCGCTCAGGGCTCCGGCGCTCCGCTCAATATGATGGTGCAACCAACCCAATTCGGCTTTGAAGGTGCCATAATGGCTCGCGACGCAGTCACGGGTGCTTGGTCGATGAGTAGCCTGCGGATAGACTCCGGAACAGGGGCCGGAACCGGGTTGGTGCACGGTTTTGGAAACACCACTGACGAGGTCTGGCTGCTCACATGGTACGAATCCATGGTCACCGACTGCGACTACAACTATGTGTCCTGCGGCATCACCACTGGATCGTACCCAACGGCCTCTCTCACTGTACATGCTGGTCTGATTACCGACCCCGCGGAAGTCTCGATAGACACTATCACCTCCTTCGACAGGGACGAGGACGGCTTGGACGACAGCGTTCGCATCGATCTCGAGGTGGAGTCCAACGCATTCTTCGAAATTCTTGAAGTGACCATCGAGGCCTATGTCAACAACAGTGTGTCTGACTCGGTGGTGTTCGACATCACCGCCGGCAATAGTGTTCCGTCTCCGAGGAGCGTCTGGTTCACTCCCCCTTCATCGGGAGACTGGACCTACGGCATCCGCATCCGCGACGTTACAGGGGAGATTGTGGACCAAGCGTTCTCACTGCCCATGGCTCTGGCTAACATGGAGCCTGTCGCATCCGGTTCGATGTCCACACCAGTCACTCAGACATGGCTGCCCGTGACCGTGTTCGGTTCGGGGTATGACTCGTGGGGCTTCGGTCAGTTGAATGGTACATTCAGCCACAATGACACTCCTGTAGGGTACATCTGGGACCTCGGGGACAACAACTCGTCCGGATTGAAGAATCCGACCCATTCGTACCTCAATGCCGGGGACTACCAGATTGTCCTAGTGGTACAGGACCAAGGAGGATACTACTCGGATCCTCAATCATGGAACATCTCGGTGAGTGACATCTCCGACCCAATCCCCGAGATCTCTGTAGATGGAGTCGTCATCACCGACGAACTGGTGCTCCTCACTGATCAGAGAGTGCAATTCTCAGCCAGAGGGACCTCAGACAACGTCCCCCTCGATGAATTGGTATTTACCTGGGACTGGGGCGACGGGCAGAACGAAGGAGGTCGAGGAGCGGCCGAGGCAGGGCACTCATGGGTGGACGGCAGCGCTGACGGAATTATTTACACTCTGATTTTGACAGTCGATGACGGTATTCACGTCGTCGAGCAATCCATTTACATCAAGGTCTTGAATCGTTTACCGAAACAGATCTTCGACGAACCACTGCAGACATACACGCTGACTCCGCTGACCATGCCGACATTCTTTGAGGACTCAGACGGGATGATTGTCGAGTATAGTTGGTTCTTCGAGGGAGGGGTCAATCTGGACGGCTCTGGGATGGCACTGACTTCCGACTTTTCCTCGACCGAGTCCATCCTGCAGAACCCCAGTGCCGGATGGCTTGAGCCGGGGATGAAGAACGTCACCCTCGAAGTCACCGATGATGATGGCAACACCTCCGTGGCCCTGTTTCAGGTGCAGGTGCTTAATCAGAGACCAGTCGCAGTTTTCGCGAGACCGCAGGATGGAGATGTGGATACGATCTACACATTCGTTAGCGAGTCGTTCGACCCGGATGGTGACACGGCACTGCTGCAGACTAAGTGGGAAATCTCAGACTTCGATGACCCTGTGTACAACGTCTCCTCAGTGAGCCACACCTTCCTCGAGCCCGGGCTGTACACCATCAGCCTCACCATAGTCGACGACAGGGGGCTCTCCTCGGCCACCAAGTCATACTCGATTAGGATAGCCAATCCACTCCCTGTCCCAGAACTTGAATTCAGTTGCCCGAGCGTCAACGGGTCTGTGATGAGTGAAATCCCTCAGACCGAGGACGGTGTCGTCTGGCAGGTCCCCCATACTGCTGGAGGGGGCGCATTCGTGGCGCCCGGTGACCCAATCAGGTTCGACGGTTCTGACAGTTACGACGCCGACCCACTGTTTGTGGGCCGGACATCAACGGATTCCGATTCACCGGAGTGGAACGGTATAGTCTCGTGGATCTGGGACTTCGGCGACGCCAGCTCGCTGGTCAGCGGACCGATGGTGTGGCACGCCTACGAGATTCCCGGCATCTACGTCGTGACCCTAACGGTGGTTGACGGGTTTGAGGGTGGTGAGACAAACACGACTACTTTGACCGTTCACGTCTCTAGGGCTCCTGTGATTCTCACCGATGATCCGATCTCTGCCGACTACGTCGCGATGGGTGGCATCGTGCTGCTGAACTCCAGCGCCGAAGATGCAGACCTACTCGACGGCATAGAGGCGTGGATGGATCTGGACCAGTCTGACGACAGTGACGGGGATGGCAATCCGGCCAATGACCGTGACCGACCTCTAACAGGTCCACTGACAGTGAGATGGGACCTTAACGCGCTGCAAGACACTGATCTCGACGGTGACACGCGAAACGACTGGTTGTGGGGTAACCAGACTTGGAACCAGCCCGGTGAAATTAGAATCCTGATGCAGGTGTGCGACGGCGTGGATGTCTGCTCCTCCGAGGAGTACGTAATCACTGTCCTCTCGGTGCAGGAAGATGACAAGCCAAAGTCGCTGGCCGACCTGACATGGAGTGATCTGGTCCCTAACAAGGAGAGCGCGGGGCTGCTAGCCTTGGTTGCGGCCGTCCTCGTACTCGGGTGGTTGATTATGCGAGAGAAAGACGAGGATGAGTTAGATGCCGGGGAGATGCTCGAGACCTACGACGTCACTGAAGTTGAAGTTGAAGGAGGCCTGCCTGGTATGGACCAACACAAGCCACCTCCACAGCCGAAGTACCTGACTGTCCAAGAG
Source organism: Methanobacteriota archaeon (assembly GCA_004195715.1). GTDB lineage: Archaea > Thermoplasmatota > Poseidoniia > Poseidoniales > Thalassarchaeaceae > Thalassarchaeum. Next base: position 24,234 of record PSPX01000005.1, read on the forward strand.
CGAAGAAACAAGGAGTCCGGATACATCCGACCTATCCGGACGAGGAGGCGCTGAGCGTGGAGGACGGACCTAGGAAACTCACTGCAGCCGCAATCAACCTCTGTCTGCTCCTGCCCGTGGTCGCCGTGTTCGTTACAGTAATCGCGACTCCGATTGCATCTGCAGAGGCAACCTGTGACGTTCCGGCCGAAAACTCTCCTGAGATAGACCAGTACTTCGAAGAGCACTCGATCGAAGATCTCGGATTCTGGAGCGAGAAGGCGATGTTGAAGCCCCTAAATCGCGACTTCAGCACCGATATGACGGTCTACAATGACAGTGCGAATGCGATTAGGATGGAACTGGTGCCTGGCTACCAGTACACCTTCTGCCTCTATTTGAGCTCTGATTCACAGTCAGCGCCGACCATGGGAGCGATTGGCGATGTATACCTGATGAACGAGGCCAACTGGGACCGCTACACATCAAGTTACGAATCTAGGGAGTGGGATGATTTAGAGGAAATTGTCAACGAATTGCCAGTGGAATGGAGAGACCTGGCCATGTGGCTGCCGTTCAGGGATGTCCACGCATACGAGAGCGTCTCTAGCCAAGTGTTCTCAGTGGCCATAGACTCGATTGGTTCGGCGTGGTCCTCCGTCTCTTGGTTCGATTCGGGCGACCCCCAGTACTACCTAGTGGTCGATGGCTGGGATAATGGGAGGAGTTCCGATAGAAAGGCCGCCGGAGGCAGCATGAATGTCGAGATATTGGTCGATGTTGAAGAGAGGACGACTCTGCCCAATTTCGTCGCCTACATCCTGATAGCAGCGCTACCGATAGCTTGCATCATCGGTCCTCTTATCATTCACAGCAAGTACATGTCGGCCGGGCTGGGCGACGAAGAAGATTCGCGTCAGGTCCCTTACCTCGAGAGTGAGCGCGATGAGCGCGGCCAAGACGGTTAGGCGGTCTCGTATTCTAGCAGTTGCCACGCGGTCTGCAGGTCCGAGGCGTTGATTCTACCCTGTCGCGAGATGTGCAGGCCCTTGTCCATGGTGGTGTAGACTAGGGCCTGTTCAAGCAACGGGGCGTGAATCCTAGTCCAGTCGCCGCCCCATCCCAATCCCATGATGGCGTAATGAGCCCCTGATCCCCTGAGGCCCCACGCTGCCTCAAACAGACGTAGTCCGTCGTGGCGGCCTGATGACCGATAGCAGATCTTGATGATGTCTCCGTCATCAGAGCTGTCTTCGACATCGTGGATTATCTCTGAAGCCGAAGGAGGATTCTCCGATGAGTGAAGGGAGGCAACAACCTTGGCCTTCCCCGAAGCATCATCCATCAGAGACCTGCGCGCCTTCGACTCGATATCGACCTCGAGGTCAATCCAACTGACGCCGCTCTTGATTGCCGCACTCAGCACCTCGATACGTTGTCCCTCTTCTCCCGGATAATGGCCCTGCTGGCGCTCTGGGCGGCATGTAAGGACTACTGGTAGGTCGATGCCCTGCTTAAGTGACTCAAGTGCCCCCTGCACGTCGACCGAGTCGAGTGGTTGTGGGATGAAATTGGGCTCGACGTAGTTGGGCCTACGGCCCTCCCTCTCCGCTTCCTCCTCTGCGGGATCAGGTTCAGGCATCTGCTCTACAACCCAAAGCTTGTCCAGACGTACCTCGACCATATCCGCCCCAGCAGCAGTCGCCATGGCTGCATCCTTCAGCATCTCATCGACGGTGCACCCTCTCAGTGTAACACAGATGAGCGGTCGAGGCATTCGGCCGCTCCACCTTGGCAGTCTGTATAACCGTGTCGTGCAATTCCACAGGCCTATAGGCCTGGCACGAGATTAATGCTTCATTTTCAGTGATTTTTGGAGCCTCCCGAAGGAGAGTTGATAACCCCCGACCTACACCAAATTACAGATGCGCTGAGGGTTCCCCTAAGGGAACCCTCAAAAGAAAGGGGAGAAAATGGCCAAGAAGTACGACGCGAAGGCGATTCAGGTCCTTGAGGGACTGGAGGCGGTCAGGAAGCGCCCGGGGATGTATCTAGGTGACCCGCACGATGGTTCCGCCCTGCACCACTGCATCTGGGAAGTCGTCGATAACGCCGTCGACGAGCACCTCGCTGGATACAATGCCACAGTCGAGGTGAATCTGGAAAAGGATGGTTCTGTCACGGTCATCGACCATGGCAGGGGGATTCCTGTGGGCAAGCACCCGCAGGAGAAGATCAGCGCCGCCGAGGTCATCATGACCAAGCTCCACGCGGGCGGTAAGTTCGACAACGAGTCGTACAAAGTAGCTGGTGGGCTACACGGCGTCGGAGTAAGTGCTGTCAATGCCGTCTCGGAACGGCTGACGATGACCATCTACCGAGGAGGCAAAGTGTGGAGTCAAGAGTACGTCAGAGGCAAGCGCAAGGCCGCCCTGAAAGCGACTGGTAAATCCGACACCACTGGTACGACAATCAACTTCAAGCCCGATATGACCATCTTCAGAGACGTCATCGAGTTCGATTTCGAGCAGATTAACACTAGGATGCGCAGGACTGCTTTTCTGAACGCCGGGCTGCAAATCTGGATGCGGGATTTTCGAGGCGAAGATGCTGTCGAGATTGAGCACAAGTACGACGGCGGTCTGAAGGAATACGTCGTGGCGATGAACGAGAAGAAGGAGGTTGTTCACGACGAGGTCCTACACATCCTCGGTTCCAAACAGGGCGACAAGGGCGAAGTGCATGTCGAGGTTGCCATGCAGTGGACCGATGCCTATTCCGAGATTATCCATTGCTTCACGAACATCATCCACAACACCGACGGAGGAACTCATCTGTCGGGACTGAAGGGGTCTCTGACAAGGACGATCAACTCCTACGCCCAATCAAGAAATCTCCTGAAGAACGTCAGCAACCTGTCGGGCGACGATGTCCGAGAGGGTTTGTCGGCAGTCATTTCGATCAAACACCCTGACCCCTCCTTCAACGCTCAGACCAAATCCAAACTGGTGACCAGCGAGGTCACCGGCATCGTCGAACAGATAGTCAACGAAAAGCTCGGCGAGTACTTCGAAGAAAATCCCTCTGTGGCCCGCATCATAGTCGACAAGTCGGTCCTCGCGAGCAAGGCGAGGGACGCTGCGCGCAAAGCCCGTGACTTGACTCGTAGGAAGGGCGTGCTCGAAGGCGGTGGCTTGCCCGGTCAACTGGCCGACTGCCAATCCAAGGACCCTGCCGAGTGTGAGGTCTACATCGTCGAAGGCGAGAGCGCGGGTGGTTCGGCTAAGACTGCTCGAGACAGACGCACACAGGCCGTACTACCTCTGCGAGGGAAGATTCTCAATGTCGAGAGGCAGCTGGGCAACCTGACCAAGGTGTTCTCGAACGAGCAGATCCAGCGCATGATTAGGGCCTTGGGAGCGGGAGTCGGCAACGAGGAGGAGGACGAGGGCGCCTTCGATCCTGAAAAACTGCGCTACGGGAAGATCATCATCATGACCGATGCCGACATTGACGGCGCCCACATCCGCGCCCTGATACTAACTTTCATGTGGCGCTTCATGCGACGGGCTATCTCCAACGGCAATGTGTACATCGCAGCACCTCCTCTGTTCTCAGTATCAAGAGGTAAGCACACAGAGTGGGTGCACAGCGAAAAGGACCGCGATGCCGTAGTGAAGCGCCTGCACAAGGAGGCCCCGACTGCCAAGATTAACGTACAGCGATACAAGGGGTTGGGGGAGATGAACCCAGAGCAGCTATGGGAGACCACGATGGATCCCGAGTCCCGCACCATGATGAAGGTCGAAATCAAAGATTTCGAAACCGATGGAAAACTCGCCTTTGAACCTGTAGATGAATTATTCAGGATACTAATGGGGGATGACGTTCCGGACCGAAGGGCGTTCATCGAGGACAACGCCACCAGGGTAACAGCGTTGGACGTGTGAGGAATCAAAATGGCTGAGGATCTGCTTCGAAGGGACATCTCTGAGGAGATGAAAGAGAGTTACATCAACTATGCCATGAGTGTCATCATCGGACGTGCCCTGCCTGACGTTAGGGACGGGTTGAAGCCGGTCCACCGACGTATCCTCTGGGGGATGCACCAGGCCGGTCACACCCACGAGAAGGGCTACAGCAAGTCCGCTCGTTCAGTCGGGGAAGTGATGGGGAAGTATCACCCGCACGGCGACCAAGCGCTGTACGACACCATGGTCAGGATGGCTCAGGACTTCTCCCTGAGGTACCCGTTGATCGACGGTCAAGGCAACTTCGGCTCTATCGATGGTGACCCTCCTGCTGCTATGAGGTACACCGAAAGTCGCCTCGATCGGATGTCGCATCACATGTTGGATGACATCAACAAGAACACCATCGACATGGAACCCAACTTCGACGACACAGAGACAGAGCCGGCAGTGCTGCCGGCTCGCCTACCTAATCTGCTGCTCAATGGCAGCGACGGTATAGCCGTCGGCATGGCGACCAAGATTCCGCCTCACAACCTCAATGAGGTCGTCGCGGCAATCAAGTTCCATGTGGAGAGGGTCATCGAACAGAATCGCAAGATAGGCCTCGACAACCCGCCCAAGATCGACGTGCTTGAGTATATGGAGTTCCTCAAGGGGCCAGACTTCCCTACTGGTGCCACGATACACGGGATAGATGGTATCGTCGACATGTACAAAACCGGTAACGGTCGCTTCCACATCCGCTCAGACATCGAAGTTCAGGATGACTCCTCGGGCAAGAAACTGATAGTCCACTCCATCCCTTATCAGGTGAAGAAGGCCGGGATGCTACAAGGCATAGCCGAGCTCGTCCAAAAGGAGGTCATTAAGGGCATCAGGGACATCAGGGACGAATCTAGCAAGGAAGGAATCAGGGTTGTCATTGAGATCAAGCAGAACGCCGATCCTCACGCCGTGCTGAATCAACTCTACCGTTCCAGCAGATTGCAAGAGTCTTACTCAGCGAACATGATGGGCATACTGAAGGGTGAACCGGTCCAACTTGACCTGTGCACCATCCTGCACACACATGTCCGGCATAGGGAGTCAATCGTCGAGCGACGCACACAATTCGATCTCGAGAAGGCGGCGGCCCGCGCACACATCCTAGAAGGGCTGATGAAGGCTCAGAAGAGGATGACCGAGATTATCGAAATCGGTAGGAACTCTGACTCCCGCGAGCAGTTTGAGCAGTACTTGAGGGGTGACGAGAAGTACCCCAAGATCAAGCGCTTCGACTTCTCCGAGAAGCAAGCCAAGGCAATAGCCGAGCGGCGCCTGTACCAGCTCACCAAGATAAACGTCCAGGAGGTCTCCGATGAACTGGAGAAACTGAAGCAGGCTATCAAGGACTTCGAGGGCATCCTAGATAGCCGAATCCGACGCCTCGGAATCATAATCGCCGAGCTTGATGCGGTTGTCGATAGGCACGGCGACGAGCGGCGCTCCAGTATCGACCCAATGCCTCTGTCAATGGACCGTGAGGATCTTGTCGCCGAGCAGGCCATCGTTATCTCGTTGACTCAGGATAACTACATCCGCCACCTCCCTGTAGAGGCATTCCGGCTTCAGAACAGAGGCGGGAAGGGACTCAAGGGGGTGGCTACTAAGGAGGAAGATACTCCCTCCAAGATAGTCACCTGCTTTTCCAAGGACAGGTTGCTGATTTTCACTGATATGGGCCGTGTCTACGGCCTCAGGGCATGGGAGACGCCGTCTGCCAGCCGCTACGGCAGGGGTTCTCACATACGCAACTTGCTCGGTGGCATCCGCGAGGAGGAGAAAGTAATCTCAATACTTCCCCTCAGCAGGGAGCTCATCGAGAGTCCGGAGGGGAACTACCTGATGTTCGCCACCACGAACGGTCGCATCAAGAAGAGTCGTCTCTCTGAGTACGTCAAAATCAACCGCAATGGAAAGTATGCCTTGCGATTCGCCGAGGGAGATAATGATTCGCTAGTCACCGTCAGACCAGCCACCGAAGCCGACCATGTCGTGTTGGTATCGGCGCAAGGCAACGCCTGTAGGTTCATGCCAGCCGAGGAGAAGTCCAGAGTCGATTCCAACTCAGGAGATATAGTGACCACCCATGTCGTCCGAGTTCAAGGCAGAGTCAGTCAGGGAGTCTCCGGGATGAAACTCCGGAAGGGAGACAGTGTGATTGGGATGATTGTGACCGATGACTTCGATACCAGCGTTCTGACTATCTCGAAGTACGGAATGGCCAAGCGCAGCCGCCTCGGTTCAGGCGAGATGATAATCGTGAAGGACGCCGAGGACAACGAGGTCCTCGACGATGAAGGTGACGTCACCACAGAGAGGGATGGTTACAGACGCACCAACAGGGGAACCAAAGGGGTGCGCACGATGTCACTGCGTGATAATGACTGTATCGTCAGCGTACGCCAGATTCCTGACCTTGAAGACCAGTTGTTCATGCTCACCTCAACCGGGATGATGATCAGGATGGTGTCTGGCCAGACCAAGGAGACTCTAGGCAAGGTGACCAAGGGCACTCGAATCATGGAGCTGCGCAACGCCGACAGGTCGGGCTACGTAGACGAGATTATCTTCGTTGCCAGGTTGCCTGCCAATCTAGTGGACTCCTTGGATGCAGACGAGCCACCCCTCGAAGAAGAGTGAAACCGCTCGGCTTAAGCGAATGAAGCAGGTGGCAAGAGCACTGCGGCAGTCGCATAGCCTGGCCATTGCGCTGGATTGCTAATCCAGTGGTGTTTCACCTCGGGAGTTCGAATCTCCCCTGCCGCGCCACTCAACCGTTCTACGAGATACGTGGACTGGGGGCAGTATGCCGGGCTTGCGGGGCTCGCCCTGCTCACATTCCTAGTCCTCAGGTACCTGAGCTTGAAGCCATCAAACGAGCGTGACTGGGTGATTGAGAACCGTAGGATGGCGTGTGCCGAGTTCGAAGGTGATGAGGTAACCATGCGAAATGTTAGAGACTTCACTTGGAGATCAACGAAGGACTTCGATGAACACTGGACTGACTGGACGTTTCGCCCAAGCGAAGTGACTGGGATATGGCTGGTGCTTGAGTACTTCGACCCGAAACGCAAGTCCATTGCCCATACGCTGATGAGTTTTGAATTCGAGGACGGGAGGAGGCTGACCTGCTCAATCGAGGTCAGGAGGGAGGTCGGTGAGAAATACCACCCAATCAACGGCATGTTCAGGCAGTACGAACTAATCTACCTCTGGGCTACAGAGAGCGACTCAATAGGAGTTCGAGCGAGATGTAGGAGTAAATCCAAGACTCATCTGTTCGAGGGCGTTGTGCTCGGAGAAGACAGTCGCCAGAGGCTGCTCGAGTCGTTCATCCATAGGACCAACGGCCTGCATGAGAGGCCAGAATGGTACCACAGCATTACCAATACCTGCACCACCAACATTGTCAGGCATGTCAACGAGGTCTATCCTGGCAGGGTGCCCAAGGCGGTGGCCGTGCTCCTCCCTGGACTCAGCCCTAAACTGTTGAAACGCAACAACCTGATTAGTCTCGATGGCACACTGGAGCAGACTCTCGAGTCGAGCCTGATAGACCAACGGTCCGCAGAATGGGACGGAGAGTGTGACTTCGGCGACTGGATAAGGACTTAGAATGGAATGAGAGGATTCAACACAATTGAGCCCTTGGCGTTGTCGTGCTGAGCATTGAGCCAATGGGACTCGAGGCGCCCATAGAGTGGTCGCTACCGCCCTCAAAGAGTCACATGATTCGCTGGTTGACCCTAGCAGCGCAGGCCGAAGGAGATACAGGACTCAGTTTCACCGGCAACGCCGGGAAGGACGTCCTGTCAATGGTGGACTGTCTGAGAGAGATTGGTGCCGTGGTAGATCAGAATGAATCCAGATGGGTCGTCAGCGGAGTCGGATTGCGAGGATTCCGAACGCCAGAAAGGAACCTTGACTGCGGCAACTCAGGCACGACAGCCCGCTTCCTAATGGCGATAGCAGCAGGCATGAGTGAGCCGGTCACCCTTGACGGCGACCAGTCACTGAGGCGGCGCGACATGTCGGCTCTGGCCGGTGCGCTGAGGGAACTCGGCTGTGAAGTCACTTCGGACACACTCCCTCTGACTGTCACTGGACCTGTAGTTCCAGGGCCGGCGCACCTCGATGTCAACGATTCCAGTCAACCCCTGTCTGCACTCCTGTTGGCTTCACCGGGCTACTCAGGGGCCATTCATCTCAAGACCTCGTTGCACTCTGTGAGCAGAGGTTACTCGGAGCTGTCGTATGAATTGGCCGCTAGATGCGGTTCCTCGAACGAGAAGGGGTCGGACCGCGCGGACATCGAGCCATGGAGGCCCATCACACCCGGCGAGGTAAAAATCCCGGGTGAACTAAGTCTGCTTCCCCTCGCTATGCTGCTCGCAGAACTACACGACGTCGAGGTCGTGCTCACGGGGGACGACTTGGAACTATCTGGCTCACTGATGGAACTGGCCGAGAGGACCGAGGAACTGGATTTGCGCGACGAGAGCGATATCATAGCCCCCGCTGCAGCGCTGATGGCTCTGGGCAATGGTGGCAGGATCAGAGGGGTTGCTCATGCCAGAGGAAAGGAGTCTGACAGGATTAGTAGCACTGTTGACCTGTTCGACTGCTTCGGAATGGAGGCTATAGAGACCGATGACGGAATTGAGGTAGTGGGTGGCCAGACCCTAGTCAGGCCAATGCTGCCGGTCGACTCGCATGGAGACCATCGCCTAGCGATGACTGCGATGGCTCTGGCCAGCAAGTGCGGGGGAAGTGTGGTCGGGGCCGATGTGTGTGCTGTTAGCGACCCCGACTTCATCGAGAAACTGATGATGTTGGAGAATTAGGATGTCGCGGTTTGAGGGGAATCTGGGCACGCACCTTCTGCTACTACTAGTGGCTGTCATATGGGGGTCAACTTGGGCTGTAGGCAGATTCCTCAGCTACGGGCTGGACGAATCAACAAGGGCCAATCTTGGACCGGCAACCGCCGCTTGGCTGAGATACTTGGTAGCTGTAATCGCCTTCGTGGCCTGGTGTTGGGCATACAGGAATCGCAATGGTCCGAGAATGCTGCCGCACGACTCACGATCATGGCGCTACACTGTGTGGTTGGGACTGCTCGGGACGATGGCATACCAACTTCTCTTCATGCATGGTATGAAGTGGACGGCAGCTGGCGACGCTTCCCTAATCATCCCCATCAATCCAGTCTTCACTGTCCTCTTAGCGGCACCTATGCTAGGCCAGAAAGTGACAAAGAAGATGGCCTTTGGACTGTTACTTGGGATAGTTGGAGTTAGTGCGGTAGTCGGCTGGAGCCCGAACACCAACATCCCATTTGAGCATCGGCTGCTAGGAGATGCGATGATTGTTCTCGCTGCCCTCGCTTGGGCGACGAATAGCAACCTGACCAAGATTGCGCTTGAAGAAGATGGCATTGGAACTACCGAAGAATTAGTGATTTGGTACTCGATTGTCGGATGGATTATGCTCACCCCTTGGATGTTAGTTGAGATCTGGGGTTCGGGTATCCCCAGTCCCAATACGGTGGAGTGGGGTTCGATTGCTTATCTGGGACTATTCTCTACCGTCCTGACTTATGTCTGGTTCGCGAGAGGGATTGACAGGATTGGTCCGACCGCAGCAGCCTCCTATGTATTCCTAGTCCCAGTTTTTGGGGTCCTAAGCGGATGGGCGCTGCTGAACGAGAGCATCGGGGCCTCGATGCTTGTGGGCTTTGTGCTGATAGTGATGGGCGTCAGAGAGGTCCAGAGAGAGAGTGCGAGACTAAGGGTCGATTGAGGGGGCGCCTACAGTGTTGCCTCATCGTTAAATAGAGAGGGTCAGTGGGGCGCCAACGAGGTAGTCACATGGCGCGCAAACCAGCGAAGATGTATCGCCAAATCAAGGGCCAGGCTTACACCCGGCGGGAGTACTCTGGAGGAGTCCCGAACAACCGCATACTGCGCTTCTTCATGGGCAATAGGAAGGTAGCGGAAGCAGGTCAGTTCAAGATCATCGTCGAGCTCACTGCCGACAATCCGTGCCAGGTCCGCGACTCGGCTCTGGAATCAGCTCGGCAGGTGGCCAATGCCACCATCAGGAAGATTGCAGGAGAGATGGGGTACGCGCTTCGAATGCACACCTATCCTCATCAGATCCTGCGTGAGAATAAGCAGGCTACCGGCGCAGGGGCAGATCGTGTCTCACTGGGAATGCGGCAGTCGTTCGGTAAGAACGTCGGTACTGCAGCGCGCGTCCAGCGTGATCAGACGCTGGTCTCGATTCAGACTGACCCAGAGCACTACCTCACAGCACGGGACGCCCTCAGGAAGGCGTGCTGCAAATTCCCGACACCCTGTACGATTAGGCTCGTCGAGGGCGCCGAGCATTTGAAGGGCCTAGTGTGAGGGCGTAGGGCCATGTCGCCCTCGGATTCGTTGAGCGTGCTGCAGGACTCTCTTCGTGATTCACCCATCATCTGGAAGGGCGATTACCCGTACTTCATCCACCCCATATCCGACGGCATCCCAAGGATGGATGCAGACGTGCTGCGTGCCACCCGCGACCTCATCGTAGAGATGGTGGACTGGTCGAAGATCGATCTCGTGGTCAGCGTCGAAGCGATGGGACTGCCCCTTCTAGCAGCAGTAGGAGATGCCACTGGAAAGCCGACAGTGGTGATTCGCAAACGCCAGTACGGGATGGAGGGCGAAGTCCGGGTCGATGTTTCGACCGGGTACTCGCAGTCCACCACTTACATCAACGACATCAAACCGGGAGAGAGGATACTTATCGTCGATGATGTGATCTCAACCGGAGGCACGCTTGAGCCGATACTGGCAACACTCGAGGAGATGGGCGTGATTCTGCAGGATATCGTCATCGCCATCGAGAAGGGCGAAGGACGCGAGAGGCTCGCGAAGGAGCGCCCGGACTGGCCAATCAGGACTCTAGCTCGCATAGACATAATCGACGGCAGAGTCGAGATTTTAGAGTGATTACATGGACTTAGACAGACATGATTTCGAGCTCGACGATTTAGTCGAGAGGATTAAGGCTAACGATAACCGACTTGTCGCGCTACAGGTTCCCGAGGGGCTGAAGATGCAGGCTCTGGAGATGATGGACTCAATTGAGGACGAGTCCGATGCCACGGTCATCCTGGCTGCCGACCCGTGCTACGGAGCGTGCGACCTAGTTCATGACAAGATGAGGATGATGGGGGTCGAACTGGTCGCACACATGGGCCACAGTCAGATGAACATCGACTCGGGGATGCCTACTCACTTCATCCCAGTCACCTACGATGGCGACCCCGAGTTAGCAGTGGCCCTGCCCCTACTTGAGAGTCATCGCGCAATCGCTCAGTCTCGACTGGAGTCGGTCGGTGAGGAGGTCGATATTGACGAAGAAGCTGCCAAGGATCGTTTTCTCGATGCGGTTGGGCGGGTTGCCCCTCTGACGGGAGCGAGGCTCGGCCTAGTGGGCTCCATACAGCACCTCCATCTGCTTGAGGAGTTCAAGAGTAGACTTGAGGTGGCGGGCTTCGACGTAGAGATACCTGTCGGCGGCGACAGGCTGACCTTTCCCGGCCAAGTACTCGGCTGCAACTACTCAGGCGACGACCCGTCGATAGGGCACTACATGTTCCTTGGCTCGGGCGACTTCCATCCCATCGGCCTAGTGCTGCATACCGGCAAGCCGCTGACGATGCTCGACCCTTACTCAGGGGATGCCACCGAGATGTCCCTAGAACGCATCGAGAGGATTCTGCGTCAGCGCTTCGGCCTGATAAACTCGGTCGTCGAGGCCCAGACGTTCGGTATCCTGATTGGCGAGAAGCCGGGCCAAATGCGTCGTAACCTCGCAATACGCATGAAGCGCCTACTTGAGAAGCACGGGCGCAAGGGATACCTGCTGGCACTGGACCACATAAGCCCAGACCTCATCGACTTCTACCCGGTCGATGCCTACGTCAACACCGCCTGCCCTCGAATAGCAATCGACGACTCCGTAAGGTACGCCAAGCCGCTTATCACCCCGTACGAACTCGAAGTTGCACTTGGAGAGAAAAAGTGGGAGACGGGTTACCAGTTCGACGAGATACCCTGACTCACGTGCGCACCGCAGACGGACATATGCACGAGCGCTGCTCCACATATGTCTAATAACGATGTGAGCACGAGTCACATGATGGTCGACTGGATTGACAGAATAGGAGCGGGCAAGGTCCTAGTGGACAGGATGTTTTTCTCGTTCGATTGGACACCGCCTGCACTGGTCGGTCGCGATGAGGAACTCGGTGAACTCGCTTCGATGTTTATTGGAATGGAGGGGTACGGAGTCAGTGGCAGGGCAGTCATTACAGGGCCAGTAGGTTCGGGCAAGACGGTGATGACACGTCGCTTCGGAGAAGATCTTCAGCGAATGCTGGACGGGCGCAGGAAGATAGTTCTCGCTCATGTCAACTGCCGCAACCATCCAACTGCTTCGCAGGTGTTGCAGGAGATTGCTCGCTCACTCGACTCTGGCCACCCAGAACGGGGCTTCAGCTCGAGCGAGATTATCCAATCTATTCGTCGTAACCTCAAGGTGCACAAGACCCATCTCCTATTGACCCTCGACGAAGTCGATGTGTTAATTCGCAACGACAAGGGAGACCTGATCTACAAGCTGCTCCGAATCGATGAGGGTCAGGACCAGCAGGGCTCGCTCTCGATGATGCTGGTGAGTCAAGACGTTTCTCTAATCAGGTTGTTCGAGCCGGCCATTATCTCTCGCCTCGGCGAGAGCAGCATGCTGACGCTGGGCGGATACGGCGAGCGCGCGCTCACGGGTATCGCTAGGCAGCGCTACGAGGAGGCCTGCAAACCGGGATCGGTAGGTGATGACACTCTGTCCAAGATCGGTAGGTTCGCCGCTGAGACGGGTGACGCGCGTCTCGCCATTGAACTGCTGGAGGCAGCAATCCGACGCGCCGAGATGGAGGGCAGGGGAGATGTCCTAGTCGAGGACGTACGACCCAGCACCTTACGGGGCGCTTCGGTCGAACCAAATCAGGTTGACAATCTGGGCAAGCATCAGAAACTGGTCCTCCTCGGCATCTGCAGGCGTCTCAAGAGGACAGACGAGATCTCCAGCGGTGATGCCCAAAAGTTGTACAATCTAGTCTGCGAGGAGAACGGGGCCAAACCCCGCAGTTACACCACCTTCTGGAAGCACCTCAAGGAGCTCGAGACACTGGGGCTGATTGAGTCGCGGACTGCGAACGCGACGGTGGGCAGAGGGAGGACGCAGCACATCACCATGACCAATACCGCACCTGCGGCCTTGGAGAGTCGCATCGAGAAGGAAATCGGTTGATTCAGCAAGCGCCTACGGCGCTTCCGAACCGCTCTTATAGGGGCCTTTAGTCGGGAGGCCGTCCGAGGTGATGAGATGGCAACGGAGCAGGCATTCAAAGCGGTGATTAACGATACCAATCCCGCATCGAGTGGCCGGGCCTTCGGTATCGAGATTACGGGCTCAAACTACAATCATTTCCTAGGTAAGAGAATCGGGGATTCGGTGGACGGTATGTTCATCGGCGAGGGTGACAGATCCCTATCTGGATACAAGTTGGAGATTACTGGTGGCTCTGATCTGACGGGACGCGCCATGAGGCCAGAACTGGACGGCGTCGGCATCAAACCAATCCTCATCACTTCGGGAATCGGCTACAAGGGTAAGCGCTACGTCAAGAAGAGAGGTAAGGTGTATCGATACAAGTACGACGGCCTCAGAAGGCGACGTAAACTACGGGGCAACGTAATCAGCCAAGACACCCGCCAGATTAACCTGAAGATTACCGAGGCGGGCAATCGCTCCCTCGACGCCATCTTTGGCCTCGTTGAGGAGGCCGCACCTGTCGAGGAGCCCTCTGGAGAAGAGGAGTGAGTCGACAGGGGGAATTATACTGGTTCAGAGTCTCCCCAGTCAACCTGTAGTCAACATCGGCATGGTCGGTCACGTCGATCACGGTAAGACCACCCTCACTCAAGCGCTCTCCGGAGTCTGGACCGATACCCACTCGGAGGAGAGGAAGCGCGGCATCAGCATCAAATTGGGCTACGCCGACACAGCGTTCTACAGGACCTCTGACGGTAGGTACTACGCTAGAGGTAAACACCCTGATGGCAACGAGGATTCGGATGGCGAGCTTCTACGTGTGGTCTCGTTTGTTGATGCCCCGGGTCACGAGACCCTGATGGCTGTGATGATTTCAGGCGCCTCGATTATGGATGGGGCGATGCTACTCATTTCTGCTACTGAGAAGTGCCCGCAGCCTCAGACCCGCGAACATCTGGCCGCGTTGCAGATAGCAGGCATAGAGAACATAGTAGTGGTACAGAACAAGATCGACATAGTGAGTCGGGAGAGGGCTGTCGAATCTCACGAGGAGATTAGAGACTTCCTGAAGGGCACGATAGCCGAGTCTGCTCCAATCATCCCTGTCTCGGCCCACCACGACGTCAACCTAGACGTCTTGATACAGGCCATCGAAGACGTCATTCCCACTCCAGACAGGTCCTCGAGTGAGTCTGGTCTGATGTACGTCGCTCGCTCGTTCGACACGAATCGTCCGGGCTCGCGCCCTGAGACACTGCAGGGCGGAATCATCGGCGGCAGCATCGTCGAGGGTTCCTTCAGCGTGGGGGATTCGATATTGATAGCCCCTGGTCGCAGGGTGCAAACCGGCGGAAAGACGACTTGGGAGCCAATTCGGACTACCATTCAGAGTGTCAAGGGAGGTGGGCTTGACCTGCAATCCGTTCACGCAGGAGGATTGTGCGGCATCGCTACTCCGATGGACCCTGTCTCCACCAAGGCCGACGAGCTCTCTGGGCAGGTCATGGCTCGCGAGGGTGAACTGCCTCCGATATGGGAGGCCCTCGATCTAGATCTCGATCTGCTTGAGAACATGGTCTCGGCCAAAGAAGGGGATGCTGAATCGGTTCGCCCACTGCAGCCCAATGAGATGCTTATGGTGAACTCTGCCACCGCCACCAGCGTCGGAACAGTCTCATCGATCAAAGGGCGATCAGCGACGTTGCAACTGAGGTTGCCAATTTGTGCCAAGTCAGGCAGTCGTATCACGCTGTCCCGTCGCATCGGCTCGCGCTGGCGGCTCATCGGCCACGGCTCGATTGCAGGGTGATTGGATGGTCGGCGTCCTCGTAGACGCGTGCGGCTGGGCCGCACTGATGGATGCAGAGTTGAATATCGACGATGCGATGAAGGGAGTGGTTGGACAAGCCGAACTCATGGTGCTCGAAAGCGTGCATCGCGAATTAGATCTGTTGTCGCAACAGAGGAAGGGACTCCTCCTCAGTTTGCTCGAGAGCCGTTCCGAGAGAGTTCTCGACCTTGATGGGATGTCTCATCCGGACGAGATGCTGGTAACCCTCTCTGGTTCGAGGAGATGGCCGGTACTGACAGTCGACCGGGGCCTTAAGGAGAGATTGATATCCTCTGGAGGATCCTACATCGAGGTCACATCAGGACGGTTTCTTAGGCTGGTCGAGACCTAGGGCAGCGTGAACAACCGGTCATCCCCATGGCCGTCCAGTAGACCGATTCTAACGGCGGCATCCAACCAAGCGTGCGAGTAGTTGATGGCCCCGAAGGCGCGAACCAAATCACCGGACTCCATGAAATGCCGGGCATCAGCGGCGTAGTCATCGCACATCCTCAGCATCGAGGCCAATCGGGCCTCGTCCTCCACACCTTCCGCGCAGGGGGTCGCCTTCGACCTAGCCTCAGTCGTCAGGGCCAGATACCCCTCAACCTTGTCTCTGGTTACTACCGAGCCAGACATTTGAGCACCTATGTCATCTCGAGTTCTAACGAGGCTGCTCTGCTTAGTTTGAACAGTCTCGTCCTACCCTGCTTCCTGACCGAGAGCAGGCCGGCTTTGCGCAGTCCGTTAAAAATCTGCGATAGTCGAGGCCTACCGACCTCGAGAAAGGCCTGTAGTTCCGGGTCCGAAGGCGATATTTCGCGTGCCTTGGCTGCTGCCAGCACGGTACGCTCAGCATCGGAGACTGTCGCGGCTCGAGCACGGTTGAGAGGCTCGTCGACATCCCAAGCTGGTCCGAGGGGAATCGGGATTCGGGGAGGAGCAGATTCCGGCTCTTCAAACACTGGCTCCGACACTACGGCAGGAGGAGGGGAGTGATCGATGTCGAAGACTGGTTCGGGGCTGGTCTTTGGCTCCGCATCTAAGACAGGCAGGGATGAGCCGAGACTAGAGTCCACAGTCCAAAGGGCGCCCTCGGCAGCCATCACCGGCTGATCCTGAGTGGGTAGCACCGAGGTGTCTGGCTTGGCGTCGGTTACGAATGCAGGTTCAGGATTCGGCCTAGGAGGTGGCCTGATAGGAGCCGGTGTCAGTTGCGGCCGGTTCTCGGCGACCGTAATCGGAGTCTCGTCCGGGCCCTCCGGCATGGCTGCGCTGATTCTCTGTGATCTGTCGGCTAAGCCACTGAGTCCGCCGACGTGGCGAGGCTGTACCAGATGTTCAGTGCTCTCCTCGGTGAAGATGAAGGAATCCAGCGTCTCCTGGTTCTCCTCTGGAGGGGGCGACTGTGGCTCAGGCTCAGACTTGGGCACAGGCCCATCATCCCAGATATCGTCTGGTTCAGGGAGTTCCTCGTCCCAATCGAACTCTTCAGATTGGCTCTCAGGTTCGGATTCATCCTCCCACAGGTCATCGGGCTCGACGTCCCAGTCCTCGCCGTCTTCGACTAGCTCGGGAACAGGTTCTGATTCTAGCTCGGGGACGGGGGAGGGTGCCTCTGGAGAATCTTCGTCCTCTTCCTGCACAATCCTCTGCCATCCGACCAGCCTCTCGAGTGTACCCTCGGAGCCGACACCTCGCCTTTCATCGATAAGCCCCCGGCACAAGCGCACCACTGCGCGTGGATTTCCTGCTGTGCTATCGTGGATGGCAGTCAAGAGGTCGGGGTTGATGATCCAGCGCTCACGGGCCTTCCTGCGCACGAGATTGTCGGCCAACTTCTGAATCTGCCCCTCTGATAGGCCATCAAGATGCTCGGGGGAATCGAACACATCGAACACCTCTTCGTCCAAGGAGGTCAGTTGTGCCGGTGTCAGCGTCACCAGAATCAGTGCCTTGAGCCTCTGCAACAGTGGCGTCATGCGCGCTAGGAAGTCATTCATAGGGGTATTTGAGGGGTAATCAAGGGCGATTAGAGGGAGTGGGCCTGTACTCTGCTCAAGCGTTTCAATCAGGCGCTCGCACATCTGTCCAGTGGACGGAGGAACATTGTGACCGATGAAATGAACGGCGATCTCGTTCATCACGGAGCTGACAGCCTCGTCCCGAGGCCAGAACTGGCCGACGAACTTCTTACTGACCTGAGAAGACAGGGCGTTTACCAGAGAGGTTCTACCGCTGCCTCGTTCCCCAACTAAAAGCACCATCCTCGGAGATTCGGAGATGATATGCTCCCTCAAGCGGGTCATCAGTGAATCGCGCCCGACTATGTCCTGGGCTCGCGTCGACTCGATTGGCCTGAGTTCGAAGGGGTTTCCTCGGAGAGGAGGTAGGTCGAGTAGAGAAACTGCCTCTCCCATCATTGCCCGAGCAGCGGGCTCTCTCATTCTTAATATTCACGCATTCTCACGCTTCTCAGATGGCGATTTAACGCATTCTCGCGGTTTTCCGAGAGGGTTCGTTGGACCATTTTCACCCAGTGCTACGAATGTGACAATTCGACGTTAACGCTTCACTAACGCTTTATTGATGCGTTAATAACCCGTTAATGGGTAGATTAACGCATTTTCTGGAAGTGTTTTCTGGACTGCACTCCAGATCGCGAACAGGAACAAGGTCAATCGCAAACAGTTAGAAGCCAATTACGCCGGGCTTCAACCGATACAGATGCCCGTCGACAGCAGCCGACTTGAAGGATTCTACAAGCTCTCTGTTTCAGAACGCAGAGAGGTGCTGGCTCGCACTGCCAAACTCACACCAGAGCAAGTAGAGGCATGGTCCTCTTCAGGTGAGCTTTCCGAAGATTCAGCAGATAGGATGATTGAGAATGTAATCGGGACCTACTCGCTGCCCATCGGAGTCGCTACCAACTTCATCATCGATGGCGAGCACTATCTGATACCTTTCGTCCTTGAGGAACCAAGCGTGGTGGCCGCCGCCAGCAATATGGCAAAGAGGTGCCATGCCAATGGTGGATTCACCTCTGACAACGATGATCCGGTGATGATTGGGCAAATCCAAGTTGTGGGTTGTGATGATCCAGAAGTTGCAAAGGCTTCAATCCTGGGAAAAAGCGGCGAATTAATCGAATCTTGCAATGCTGTCGACCCGATTCTAGTCAAATTCGGAGGTGGATGTCGAGATATTCAAGCCAGAATAATAGAAACTGACTCCGGACCGATGGTCATTGTTCACATCCTGGTGGACTGTAGGGACGCCATGGGTGCAAACGCTGTCAACACCATGGCCGAGACCATCGCCCCAAAGATAGAAAGTATGACAGGTGGGACAGTTATACTGCGCATAATCAGCAATCTTGCCGTGCACAGACTGGCTAGAGTGAGTGCTGTATTCAGCCCCAAGGAGTTGTCGGACAAGGGCGATGCGGGGCAGGGCTCCGAAGTCATAGAGGGAATACTGCAGGCATATCACTTCGCCAAGGCAGACCCGTTTCGCGCCACTACTCACAACAAGGGCATCATGAACGCGATATCCCCCATAGCCCTCGCCTGCGGGCAGGACTGGCGGGCTGTGGAGTCCGGTGCTCACAGTTTCGCCGCGCACGAGAGAACCTACGGCTCGCTGACTCACTGGGAGAAGGACGGTGAAGGTAATCTAGTGGGCTCGATCGAACTGCCGATGGCTGTTGGACTAGTAGGAGGTGCAGTGAGAGTGCATCCCGCAGCGCAAGCCAACGTGGCTCTGCTCGGAATCACTTCCGCCGACGAGCTCGCCAAGGTGATGGCGGCAGCGGGGTTGGCTCAGAACCTCGGTGCCTTGAGGGCGTTGGCGACAGTAGGTATCCAAGCCGGACACATGAAGCTCCATGTCCGGAACATGGCAGTGACTGCTGGTGCAGAGGGATTAGAGATTGATATCGTCGCAGCCCGACTGCGAGAACAGGGCGGTAGAATCACCCAGAAGGCTGTCGAAGAGGAACTGGAGAATCTGAGAGCGGAGTGATTCACTCCTCGACCTCTAGAGGCTCTTTCGTAACTGTGGCATCATCGGAGAACTCGTTGATTGTCAGTTGCTCCTCGGGAGCCAGTGAAGCGGCTAACTGAGCACTCGTCAGACCCATCTTGGATGCCTCTTCCCTAAACCACGTCCTAACCTTGCGGTACTCCACCTCGGGGCATCCAAAGTATTCGGCGAACCGGCGGGTAGTAGTGAGGCGCCTAGTCAGACCGTCCCTCCTGCGATTGATCAGGCCCATTTTAGCGAGGTCACGAACGTGGTCGTACGCCCTCTGTCCCAGCATATCCACCAACTGCGACTGGGCCATCGGCTGATGATAGGCCACCAGTGCAGCTGCTGGTAGTAGCCTCTGTGGGATGTCGGCGCGGAACGACTCAGGCAGATGAGGAGACAGAGTTGGTCTAACCTCGAAGATCCATCGACCGGCGACGTCAGTGAGTTGGAGCGCCGTCTCGCGGCGCCGGCGAATGGTGGCCTGTAGCTCGCGCAAGGCTGACTGGACCTCGCCCCGAGGTTTCTCGAGTAGTTCGGAGAGTTCCTCGACCGACATCGAGCGGCCAGCGCCGAATAGTATCGCCTCGAGTATAGTGGAAAGGGGCGTCTCAGACATCTGCGATGGCCTCCGCTGTCATAGACTTGGGGTGGAGTTTCTGAGAGAGAGTTGAGAAATCCTCATCCTCTGTCCACAGGTCTTTGAGAGTGATTTTGCCGTTACGTCCATTCTCCTGTTTCAAGTCGACATAACCTCTGTTCGTCAGGAACAGCGCTGAGACTAGGGCTGTCACCTGCGCCTCGGCCTCGGCTTCCTCCTTCGGTATTCCGGATTCAACCGACTTTGAGGAAATGTCCTCAACTAAATCCCCCAGTCCGATGGGTTTTCCAGTCCCTCTGGATCGTGTCTTCAGAGACTCCCATGTCCGCTGTAGATCACCCTCAAGGTCCTCGATATGGAGGCTACCACTGAATCTCTCCATAGCACGGGCGTTGGCTTCGCGGCGCTCCTTGGCTATCTCCTCGCGCAGACGCTGCTCGGCTGCGAGTCTGCCTGCGTCCTGCAGCCCCATCAGGAGCTCGCCGAGAGTAACTGGTCGGCTCTCGTCGCGGTGTATCCTGCCTTCGAACATCTGAGGCAGGGCCTCGTCGGCCGCACCGGTCAAGACACCGAGAGAGAAGTTGTAGTCGGCGTCGTCGAACTCTGACTCCCAGCCTCCGTCAAAGTCCCAGACTTCTTCTTCCTCGAAGTCGAAGGCATGCTCCTGCCTCTCCAACAGAGTAGAGGCCTGTCCTCGCAGGATGCACCAAGCCATCCTGACAAGTCTGCCACAGGTCGGCAAATCGATGTTCTCGGACTCTTTTATCCTCTCGTTGAACATCTCGAGGAAAGAGCTGAGGTCGACATCCCACGGATCGAGGTCGCTGGACTGGAACAGTTGCAGGACGAGCGCCACCGAGCGATCAAATGGATCAATCAGGAATTGATGCTCGGCCTCCTCAAGGGTTGCGAGCTCGACCAGTCTGTCTAGGTATCTGCTGGTCTCGAGGTCGGTATCACTGCCCAGCATCCTCGCTACGATGTCGTCGCGCATGGTCTGGCCATCGAACACCGCCATCATTCCGCCTCCTTCTGCTCTGCCTCGACCTCATCTTCGTTTTCCGATTCTACAAGATTCTGCTCAATCTCTTCGCGCTCCCCCATATCCTCGGTCCAGTCCTCAGTACGATCACGCAGAGACACGATTGTGCCACCCTCTGCCTCGATCTCTTCCTCTGCCTCAGTGGCTTCGATATCCACTCCCGCTCGTTCGGCAACGCCACCCAGGCTCTTCGGGGTGCCAAGTGGCTCGGGAGCTCGGAGCATGTCCTCCGGGTCTGGCAGTTCGGGCATCGCCTCGCGTTCGGCCTTGGCCAGCGCCTTGGCGTTTTTCTCGGCCTCGAATTCCTCTCCCATCTCAAGGGCAGCTGCCCTGTTAAAGTCGGTGATTAGGCGACTACGCCCATCGCCAGCGTGGGTGATGCCGATGTGGTGATCGGCGAGAGTGAGACTGACCTTACGCAGAGTCACCATGAGGAACTGTGCTCGCTGGCTGCGCATCCTGCACAGGGACGCGATGCGCTCGGCGTTGAATGGGTCGAGATTCTGGTCGACTTCGTCAAGGTAGTAGAACGGACTAGGCTCGTAGTCTTGGATGGCGAATATCAGAGCCAGTGCGGCCATCGATTTCTCGCCGCCGGACAACTGGTTGCGACGGGTATTCTTGCTCTTGCCCGGAGGAACACACTGCATCTCCAAGCCGCCATCGAAGGGATTCTTCGGATTCTCCATCTGAAGTTTTCCGCTACCTGCAGGCTGCAGTATCTTGTAGACTCTCGAGAAGTTGCTGTTGACGTGATTGAACACAGCCATCAGCCTAGTCTTGCGTTCGTCCTCGAGTTGTACGGCTATCGAGACGAGATGTTCGCGCCGGCTGCGCAGCAACTTGCCATCCTCTACTAGCCCGGCGATGCGTTCGGCGGTGCTGTCGTACTGCTCTATGGCGAGCATGTTCACATCGCCGAGATGACCGAGGCGGCGCTCGAGCCCCTGCACGCTCTTCTCCGCCTCGGCCACAGTCGGCAGTTGCGCTTCTGGTGACGGGATTGGTATCCCGGAGCTCTCAAGTTCGGCGACTATCTCGTCAACCGCTTCGCGCTTCTGCTGGATTTGGATATTCAGGTCCTCTATACGGGACGCTAGGGTCTCCCTCTTCTGGGACAGTGTCTCAACTGATGCTCGCAGACTCGCTCGCTCGTCAACAATCTCATCCCTCCTTTCCTTGAGTGCCTGCTGCTCCTCATCGAACTGGGAAGCCTGTTCCCTGAGATCCTCAAGGTTGTCATTAGCCTCAACAATAGCCTTCTCCAACTCGGAGATTCTTGACTCTGCCTCAGACATAGCATTGAGCTTCTTATCAATTTGACGCTGGATGTCCGCGACGCGCCCGGATAGGATTTGCAAGCGCTCGTTCCCGTTGGAAATTGCTGATTCCGAGGCTAGCCGAGTACGCTCGGCCTCGGTCATTGTTCGCTCTGCCTCACGGAGCTTCTTCGATAGGTGATCGGGAGCGTGGTCCTGCAAGGCCTGGGCGGCTGCGGTCCTATCAGCGACTGCAGACTCGTAATTCTCCCTAGCCTCATCGGCCGCAGAACTAGCAGTGACTTGGGCCACCTCGCAACGCTTGAACTCATCATTAGCTGCTACCACCTTCTTGCGGATATCGTCAACATCCCTCTGGGCCCGCTCAATGTCCGCCTTCCAATTGCGCAACTGCAGTGAGTGGTCGCCATCATCAAGGCCGTGTATCCTGTCGCGCAGGTTCTGCTGATTGGCTCGCAACTCCCTGAGAGCGGCCTCAATAGTGGAGTAGATGAGATTGGCCTCCTCGACCGCTGCTTCCAGTCTGTCTAGGCTCGACGAGACCGAGCCACCTCCGAATGCGTTTCGATTAGACTTGGAGGCAGAGCCCCCGGTCATCGCTCCAGAACTCTCGATTACCGAGCCGTCGAGAGTGACCAGCCTAACTCCGCCCATGTTACGTCGGGCTACTTCCATTGTGTCGACTAGGAGTGTGTTACGCCCGGCGTACCTGACAGCAGTGTCAATCTCCGAATCGTACTCCAGCAGGTCGTGAGTGAAACCGACAACTCCGGGATTGTTGGCGACAATCAAGGAGCGCCCCCCTGGGCGGCTGGTGCTGAGTTTGTTGAGAGGTAGGAATGTGGCTCTGCCGCCTCCATTCTGCCTTAGCCAAGAAATACACTTGGCTGCGACATCGTCATCTGTGACGACGATGCTCCTGAGTCCGCCTCCGAAGGCGTTGGCCAGCGCTTCCCCGTGTGACGGGTCCTTCGGTGCGGTAAGCTCTCCGAGAGAGCCGAGTATCCCTTTCACATCGCCGCTCTGTCGGAGTTTGACGAGTGCTGCCAGCGTCACTGCTGAGCCATGGTTGTTGGCGCGACCCTCCTGGCGCGCTCTAGCCTTGTTCAAATCTCTCTCGGCATCCCTGACTCTAATCTCCGAGCGGTCCCTATCCCCTGCCAACTCGGCCTCCTGCCTCTGCATTCGGCGGAGCTCTTCAGCCAGAGAACTGCGATCGGTTGTAGGTTGGTCGCTCTGTAGGTCCTCGCCAACCAGTTCAAGGTCGTCGCGGACCATCGTGGCTTCCTCGAACTCCTCTTCGAGGTCAGCCAGTTTGCTCGAGGCTATCTGGGAGGTCTGTTCGGCCAAATCGGCGCTCAGTCTAGCCTCAGCATGAATCGTATGGGCCTCGTCCACGGTTTCGGTGGCTTGACCGAGGATTCTCTTGAGTCCCCGGCCTGCCTTATCTCCGGACTCAATCGCCTCCCTTGCATCCCGCTCGTCCTCGAAGGCGCTCTTGAGTGACTTCTTGGCCTCTTCGAGGTCTTGGCTGGCATTCGTAAGTGCGTCTTCGGCCTGTTCGTGGGCCGACTGGGCTCCCTGTAGCTCTGTACGGAACTCCTCGACCTCCTCTTCGGCGTCCTCGATAATGCTGCGCTGATCGCCAATCCTATCGCCTCCGGTCTCAATGTCGATCTGGTACTGGCGAATCTGTTCGAACAGGTCTCGGGCTTCACCGCCGGCAATCTCGTTGATGTCGGAATCTACCTTCACCAGCTCCTCGTCGAGCGCGAGTAGTCCTCTGTTGCCCTCGGTGACTCTGCCACCGATGGTATCGATATTCTCTCGGTAGCGAGAGCTTTCCTCTCCTAACAGATGTACCTCTTCCGAGCGGTTCCTGTGCCTCGACTGATGCAGCGAGGTCCTAGACGTGTCCAACTCTTCCTTGAGCTCTTTGAACTTGAGTGCCTGCTCGCGTTCCTTACCTAGGTCATTGAGGCGCTTCTTCTGTTCGACCTCAAACAGGTCGATGGTCCCGATGTTGTTCTCGACGTGTTTGCGCTGGGTGTTGGCCCGGCGGATCTCATCGTCGTAGGCGGTAACGCCAGCGACGGCCTCGAGAATCCCTCTTCTCTTGTGAGGGGTCATCGTGGCGAGGGTAGTGACATCGCCCTGCTTCACGATGTTGTAGCCACCAGCCCGCAGGCCCGCCTCGGCTAGGACCCGGCGCATTTCGGTTGCCGTGGAAGGTTCGTCGTTGATTCGGTAGGAAGAGATTGGAGCTCCCTTCCTGCCTAGTCTGACGGTCCTAGTGAATCGGACCTCGTCGGTATCAATCCTCAGTCTCCTGCGGCTGCCGAGCTCGGGAGTGTTGCTGAATACTAGGCTGGCCGACATGTGTTTGGCGGGCCTGCCTCGTTTACCGCCGTTGAATATCAACTGAGTTACGTTGGCTGCCCTCAATGACTTCGTGGACTTCGGACCGAGAACGAACTCAAGAGCGTCCAAGGTGTTCGACTTGCCCGAGCCATTCGGCCCGGTTATCGCTGTGAATCCCTCTTCAAGCGGAATTGTGACTTCGCCACCGAATGATTTGAAGTTCTCAAGTTCCATTCGAAGTAGATGCATCCCCTCACCTTATCGCCGCACGAAAAATCGTCGACGACATTTGCGCGCTCCCCCTCTGTCTGCCTATGAACGTTGAGGCGCCCATGCGAGCAGCACAACGATTACGGATGGGTCGAAAAATCGCCGACGGCGTTACTCAAAACTGGATGAGATATGAATGCCCCGAACCAGTGCGTGGAGCATGGCGTTCCTCGGAGTAGGGACGCCGACTGACTCCCCCAGTGATACTACTGCCCCGCACAGCTCGTCAATCTCCGTTTGACGTCCCGCCATCACGTCCTGCAGCATCGAGCAGCGGTTCTGTGCAGTCGCCCCTACTACAGTGCGCAAAGTGCCCTCAAGGTCGATTTCGGAGAGGTCGACTCCGCTGGCGGCGGCGACAGTTGATGCCTCTAACATCGCGGAGAACGCCTGATCCCAGAGCTCGGGCACCTCAAGCAGCGCTCCGTTGCGCACGCCGGCTATCGAGCACACTGGATTAATTGCAACATTGAGTAAGATCTTCGTCCAGATAGTGCACTGGATGTCTTCCGACCAATCGGGTTCGAGGTGAGCCTCTTCCAGTTTGGTCATCAGCATCGCTGCAGCCCCTTCGGGAGAGGAGTTGTCGAATCTGCCCAGCCTGATGTTGCCGCGGCCGACCCAGTGAGTTCCGGCCTCACTGCGCCATGCTCCGTGAGTGGTTGTCCCTCCGAGAGTTCTGGCCCTACTCAACCTGTGAGCGAGGGTCTCGGCGTGCCCCATGCCGTTCTGTAGGCTGACAGCGATGCCTTCCTCACTAAGCAACTCCTCAGCAATCTGCGCGAGTATAGGGGTCGAGTCAGCCTTGCCACAGATGAGCACGGCATCGCACGACCCCCGTAGATCCGTAGGCAGTGGGCCAGCTTCGCTGTCCACGGTGACAAAACGCTCGGGAGGAATCGCTTCAATCGGGCCTTCTGGTGTGTGCAGGACCAATCCTGCCTGTGACAGTATCCTGAAGTTCTCTCCTCGAGATACAGCCACCAGTTCGGCGTCGGTGTCGGACAAGGCACCCAGAAGGACTCCGCCTATTGCGCCAACGCCGAGGATGGCTATTCGCATCATGCGGCCTCCCACGAACGCGCCGCAAAGTGTAGAGTGATGCCATCTTCGTCTGCCGTCACCCACGCTGCCCACCAGGCAAAGGGGGCCCCGTGAACGGATGCGTTGGCTGTGACCGATGACATCGCTGCCACTTCAGACGGTGCCCAAGCCTCCCAGTTATCCCAAGCGACTGCGTCTCCTGTCCAATCGAGAGATATAGACATCGAGGTGTTTTCTCGGTTAACGATGCTAAACTCACCGTTCGGCATCCTCGACGAGAGGGTTCCGGGGTCAACCATGACATCCGGCCCCTCAACCACCCTGTACGAGGCGAGCATAGTCGTTCCTTGGCACAGCGCCAGCCAGCCCGATGCGCTGAATCGGAGGGTCGCGTTATCGATCTCACCGGCCGGAAGGAGTATCGACGAGCGGTCAGCGAGGTCCCTGACCCAGTCGCCGCTGGCGTTGACTTCGGCGATTACGTCAGTGGAGGGGCAGAAGGCCGAACCGGACTCGCCCCGGGCTATCACGTACTCGGAGTTCGACTCGAACCACTCGGGAATGCGCCACACGCCGTCAGAGACCTGGATTATGGGCTGGGTACCCTCGATCGGCAGGAACAGGACGTCATTGGATAGATTTTCACGGGACAGGGAGATGGAAGGACCTAACCTGCGGTACTGGTCGTCCCGCAACGACAGGGATTGTAAGGCACCCTCGTGACCTCGCATGCATAAATCATGAATTCCGGGGCCTAGAGAGGTCTCGTTCTCAAATGACCAGAACGGGTCGTAGTTCGTCAGGTTGACGTAGTCACCCTCGACGACCATAATCTCAACGCAGATCCTAGGAGTCTGTGTGTCTTCGACCATCACCCAGAGGGGGTCTATCGGTGAAGTCACCCCTGTCGGATGGAACACTATGGTGTACTCAGAGACGTGATCAGCGACATCGAGAAGGATGACCAGTCTGAATGTCTGCTCACTGGCCTCCATTTGATCACGATTCATGCTGACTGACACGCTACCGGGCGTGGCCTGGGTAATATCGTCGAAACGACATACTTCCCTTTCGTCCATGCACTCTGAATCAATCTGCCAGCCTCCGAACGGAGCTCCTTCGATGCGCATCTGCAGCCAGCCGGAAACTGGCATCACCCCGACTGGCTCGAGCGACAACTCGACCTCGGTATTCCCATCCTCAAAGAAAATATGTGTGGGCCAAGATTCGGTTGACAGACCTTTGTCCCAATCCTCCATCTCGTAACTGGGCTCGAGGCCTGGGTAGCCAAGCAAGAGGATGATCAGCGTCAACGAGGCAATCTGTCGCATCTGAATTTCGTCGAGTCCTGCATACTCGTCGACGACGAAAGGGGATGGCATCTGCTCGGGACTGAACCTGCGCCATGCAGCGATGGCGGCCAGTAGGAGCCAGGGCCAGTATTCCGTGCTGATGAAGATGAGGAGCGCGAAACCGAGAGTCGCGATGAAAATGGACGTCTGGTTGCTGCCTTCCTGCATGTCTCCTGGACCGATTAGGGCGTGCAGTATCCGGTCACCCGGGAATCCAGGAATAGGAAGCAGGAGAGCCCATCCCGCAAGTGAGAGTGCGATGCCGGCCAGCCCGGTTGGATGTATCCACTGGAGTTTCAAGGTCACGTCAGAAGACAATATCACGGATCCAAGGATGTCCACTAGAGAATTGGTGTCGACCACTATCGGGGCTGCCTCGTAGGCCGGAGGTTGATTGGAGGTCATGCCGAGGCCGAGGATAGTCAGTATCGAGCCACAGACGAACATCACCGTCGGCGTGGTCAGTTCGATGAATCCGAGAGCGCGTCGATTAGGGATGGGGTGCAGATCTGGCCTCATCTGGCCGATAGCAGATATCAGGCTGAACGGCCATTCGGGCGACATCACCGGGAAGGCGAGTGGGATCAGGTGGTTCGACTCGACCTCAAACGCGTCCGAGACGAATATGCGGGCGTAACTTGCGAGCAGAACTGATCCCATCACAGGGAGGGCGAAGAACACAAGAGAGGTCTGCAGGATTGCTGATTCCAAAACCGCCGGAGCGGGATTGAGATGAGTAACCCAGAGGGCTCCTGCCATGGTCACGAACCCTGTGACTAGGACCCATACCAGAGCCTGTTGCCAAGCCGGCATCACCATCACCTGCGACGGCAGTCCACAAACGCTGAGCAGAGGTGGGTCTCCCTCATCTAACACTGCAATCAGGCTGAGATCCTTGAGGTGCCTGTTCAGCGAGCGCAAGGATGCACTAGGACTTCGACCCTCCCTGCCGTTAACTTCCCATGAGTACTCTGCTAAGCCCTGACTACCGAGGACGAAGTACCTCGAGCAGATTACCTCGAGCAGTTCCTGCTGCTCCCATGTCTCGGTGTCCAGCAGGTGAATTTCGGCCTCGGTCATGGTGGCCCCTCGAGATTGGGTCGGGGAGGTCCGTTTTGACCCCTCGTACGTGTGCACGGCGAACGAAGTTCGCCGTTTTACTTATTCTTGAAGCGCTTCAGACGGAACGTCTCCTCACGCTCCATCTCCTCAAGACGAAGCTGGATGAAGTTCCGTGCCTCTTCCATCTGAGGGATGACTACGTACTCAAGCGCGTTGACTCGACGCTTGGTCGCCTCAATCTCGACTAGGAGCCTCTTCAATGTCGCTTCCATCTCGGCGGCTTTGACAATCTTCTCGATTAAAGTGGAGTACGAGTCGGATGCCTCGTCGATGTATGCTGAGCCTCCGATCAGCCCAGTCCCTCTCTCATCTATCGAGGTGGTCAGGTTGGTTCCGACCACGCTCGGCACAACAACTCCCATGATGTTGCGTGGAGTTACAGTGACCTCAGGGTGGCGCGAGATGGCTATGGCCGCACTCTTGACAGCGAGACCGCCTTCGATGGCACTGGCTAGGCTGATTGACTGAACTGCTTCCCGGTAGGTACCAACCAGTCCCTCACGGGCCTCTATCATCTCGGAGAGCAGGGTTCTGAACGCGTGGAACAGTCCGTCCCGCTTCATCTTGAGCAGGTTGTAGCCATTCTGGGTCTGCTTGATGCGTCGCTTGAGGTTAATCAGCTCGGATCTGGTTGGCTTGATGTCCAGAGCCATGTTTTACCTCCTCAGCGCCCTCTAGCTCCGATTCACGACTTGCTCTCAGTTGGGTGATACTTGTCTATCCATTTCTGGTCCAGCCTGACGAGATACTTCGTGTCGATATTGGTCAAGAGATCCCACGCGAGGTCGAGTGTGCCCTCTATTATCGAGCGGTCCTCGTCACGGCTTTGCCTGAGGAACTGGTCCTCGAAGATATCTGAGAACTTCAGTAACTGCAAGTCACGCTCGTTGAGCGCGTCCTCTCCGACAATAGCCACCAATCCTCTGAGTTCCCTACCTCCTGCGTAAGCAGCATAAAGTTGGTCGGAAACTGACTTGTGATCCTCTCTAGTCTTGCCCTCTCCAATTCCTGCGTTCATCAGCCTTGATAGAGATGGTAGAACGTTGATCGGAGGGTAAATTCCCTTTTGATGGAGTTCTCGAGAAATCACAATTTGTCCTTCGGTGATATATCCAGAAAGGTCAGGGATTGGATGTGTTATATCGTCCCCTGGCATAGTTAGAATTGGGAACTGAGTAATACTCCCTTTCTTGCCCTTCACCATGCCTGCTCTCTCGTATAGCATAGCTAAGTCAGTATACATGTATCCAGGATATCCACGTCTTCCAGGGACTTCCTCGCGGGCAGCTCCGATTTGTCTTAGAGACTCGCAGTAATTTGTCATGTCAGTGTAGATAACGAGAACGTGATAATCGTGCTCGAATGCCAGATACTCGGCAGCCGTAAGAGCCAATCTCGGGGTAATCAAGCGCTCAACCGCAGGATCATCGGCCAGATTCACGAATAGTGCCGCATTCTCCAGTGCGCCAGTTCTCTCAAGATCGTGTACGAAGAAATTGTACTCCTCGGCGGTGATTCCCATTGCGCAGAAAACTACGACGAAGTCGTCGTCACTGTCCACTAGCTTGGCTTGCCTAGCAATCTGCAACGCTATGTCGTTGTGAGGTAGCCCGGATGCCGAGAATATCGGTAGCTTCTGCCCACGTACCAGACTTGTACAGGCATCGATGGCCGAGATCCCTGTCTGGATGAACTGCTCTGGGCTCTCGCGGCTGTAAGGATTGATGGCGGCACCGATGATGTCGGCCATCTCCTCAGCCACAATCTCTGGACCTCCATCTCTAGGCTTTCCCGCGCCGTCTAGAATGCGTCCGATTAGTCCTTTGCTAACAGGGAGCTTGAAAACATCTCCGAGGAACTTAACTCCTGTCTGCCTGTCTACGGATGCAGTTCCCTCGAAGACCTGTACGATAACCTGATCATCACTAGTATCCAGCACCTGTCCATTCTTCATTGATCCATCTGAGAGTCGTAGTTGTACAATCTCGCCATATGCTACAGGCTCTGTCTTCTCCAAGAAGACCAATGGCCCCTTTACATCAGTAATTGTTCTGTATTCTTTTCCGCTCATTCATGGCACCCCCTTAGTTGTCCCCCATAGTCCCGGCAATCTGCTTAGACATCTCGCCGAGCAAGTCTCCAATGCGTTCTGCATAGCCCTCCTCAAATCGACCTCTCATCAGGTCAGTACGTGCAGGGACATTGACTACATCCTCTAGGCCAGCGCCGCCGGCCATTGCTTTCTCGGACTCTTCTTGGAAAGTCAAGATAGCCTTAGCCATCTCGTATTGGAGATCCAATTTGCTGAATGTGTCGACATCATGGAAGGCGTTTTGCTGCAGGAAGTATTCGCGTATCATTCGTGCAACCTCAAGTGTCAATTGCTGGTCCATAGGGAGAGCGTCGGAACCGACTAGTTGTACAATCTCCTGAAGCTCAGCCTCAACTTGGAGGAGGCTACTAATTTTTGTCCGTACCTCGGGGAAGTCACTAGCTATGTTATCTCGGTACCACTGGTCCAACGCCTGCGGATATAAGCTGTAAGAACTTAACCAGTTAATCGCTGGGAAGTGTCGCTGCCTTGCTAAACCTGCATCGAGCCCCCAGAACACCTTGACTATCCTCAGAGTGCCCTGACTGACTGGTTCGGATATGTCTCCTCCAGGAGGAGAAACGGCGCCAATAACTGAAACTGATCCGTCACCTCCACCAAGCGTCTGAACTCGGCCTGCGCGCTCGTAGAACTCGGCTAGGCGGCTTGATAGGTAAGCGGGGTATCCTTCCTCTCCGGGCATCTCTTCGAGTCGAGAAGAAATCTCTCGCATGGCCTCAGCCCACCTGCTGGTAGAGTCGGCCATAAGGGCTACATCGTATCCCATATCCCTGAAGTACTCGGCGATTGTGATGCCGGTGTACACAGATGCCTCACGTGCGGCAACTGGCATGTTAGAAGTATTGGCTATCATGGTGGTCCTGTTCATCAATGGTTTACCTGTGTTAGGATCCATCAAATTAGGGAACTCAGTAAGAACTTCTGTCATCTCATTTCCGCGCTCCCCACAGCCGATATAGACAACAATCTGAGCATCTGACCACCTGGCTAACTGCTGCTGAGTAACTGTCTTTCCAGCACCGAAAGGACCTGGGATACCAGCAGTACCTCCCTTGGCCAGAGGGAATAGGAAGTCGAGGATTCTCTGGCCGGTTATCAGAGGCACATCTGGAGCATTTTTCTTAATGAATGGTCTAGGAGTCCTCACAGGCCACTCCTGCATCATTGTTACCTCAGTGCCATCTTCTAGTGTACAAACAGTAGTTGTAACATCGAATTCACCAGACTGGATGTTGGCGACTTTTCCGGATTTTCCGGGAGGCACCATAATTCGGTGCTCGACGGTTTCGGTCTCCTGTACGATTCCTATAATTGAACCTCCAGACACCTCATCGCCAACGGAAACGCTGGCGTTGAATTCCCACTTCTTTGAAAGATCGAGTCCGTCTGCATCGACGCCACGGGTGATGAACACGCCCATAGTGGCCTCAAGATCCGCAAGAGGTCGCTGAATTCCATCATAAATCTGTGTCAGCAACCCTGGGCCCAGCTTAACGGACAAGGTCTGACCTGTCCTAATCACTGGCTCGCCGGGCCTGACACCCGATGTTTCCTCGTACACTTGTATGACCGATTGGTCGCCGTGTAATTCGATTACTTCGCCCATCAGTCCTTCATCGCCAACTCGCACCACTTCGTACATTCTCGGCGAGATGCCGACGGCCGTGACGACCGGTCCTGAGATTCTGTAAATTAATCCGTTTTCTTCACTCATTTTTTCACTTCCTTATCATTGTAATATTGGAATCTACTTCCAGAGGTCGACGCCTAGTGCCGACTTGATGGACTCTCGGAGGGTGTTGTCCTCTTCTGTCCCTATGCCCAGTACTGTGGGCGATATGCTGTCGGACATGCGCTGTCTGAGCTTGTCCGGCATGCGAGTCAGATCGGCTGCGTCAACAACGATGATGCCGACCTCCTCCTCATCGAGCATCAATCGGAGGGCTTGACTCATCTCCTCGTCGTTCTCGGGGTTGTGCAGGCGCATGATGCCCGCTAGTTGGAATCCGAGGGTGAACTCGGGAGAGCCTACTATCGCTATCTCCATCTTCTCACCTCAGAACGCCATGTGCGCTTCTATTACATCATCCGAAAGTCCAACCGCCTTGCCGCGCACCAGCAGACGGAGATTCTGGACTTCGAGCACCTTGCTCTCAAGGTAGTAGATGAGGGGGAACGCCGAGAGTGGGTTGAGGTGGCTCATTCGCCTCAAATCCGCTCTTCTCTCTGATGCGAGATAACTGACTACCGGATCGAAGCCACCATGCTCATGCGACTCCTTGAGTGCCTCCTCTAGTTCAGCGGTCTCCATACTGGATCTTCGCAGGACCTCCATCAGTGCATCCTCGGTGTCTGCCTGGGCAGCGCTGCGGAGCAGGTTGCCCTTCAGCGCCCTGCCTCCTTCCAGAATCAGTCCTGCTCTCTGCTCGGCAGATAGATTCTGACGTAGGGCCCGCAGTAGGTTCATGATATTGCGATGGTCAATCTCGGTACGTAGGTAAACCAACAACAGACTGTGCCTCTGCCCACTGGCCCTCAGCGCGGAAATTGCTTCGTGGTAGTAGTGACGATCGAGTGCGTCCTCATATTCCTGTAGACGTGTGTCGGCGTCGAAGTCGGATATGGCTGACCCCCAAGGAGTTCCGCGCATAGCCGCAGCAGCGTCATGGAGGGTGTCGCTCTGGCGAGTAATCTCGAGCCAATTCACATTGAGCTCATTCTCATCGGGTAAAACTGAGTTGGCGAGACTCTCTACAGAGGCCCCACCGTTGACGGCACGGAGTACCGCTTTGGCGTTACTATACGAAAAACGAAGGGCGAAAACAGAGACAATTCTCTTGAGACGACCTTGGCAGAAGCCCATGACCTCTGTTAGTTCTCTGTCTAGATTGTGACTCAGAGCCGCCTCAACGAGATCTGCGCCGCTGAGGCGAGCTGAATAGATATCTAGCTCCCTACGATAGTCGAGTTCTCCGATGCTGGCTGCGATAGTATCGGGACCGCTCTTCATCAATTGGCGCAGCCTAGTCTCGTCGATTAGCTTGGACTTCCTTGCCTTGCTGCGGGCGGAGGCGTTAGCCCAGTTGCCCTTACCGACTGCTATCTCCGCCATTGCTTTTCCCTCACTTTCCGAATAACGTGTTGCTGACTTCTCCAAGGCTCGCGTTCCATGCGTCGCGTAACCTTCCTTCGAAGCGGTAGTCTATCAGGATGGAACCATCTGGACTCTCAAGCACAAAGCCCCCTAGTCCATCGGTGTCCTCTCCTATCTGGAATCTTTCAGAGTATCTTGACAGAATCTCTCGGTCAACTGCTACTGGACGTAGGACCATGCCATCACCAGATTCTGCAGTAGCCTTCTGCACTAAGGATTCGAGTATTTCCTCCCTGCCCTTCAAGTCGGCTGCGCCGACCTGAGACATGACTTCTGACCACGTTGAGTCTAGCTCTGCCCTACGTGCGACAAGGAGACGTTTCTGGTTCCTCTGACGCGCAGCAGCGATGCTTTCGACTGCAATCCGGTCGCTCATCTTTTCAGCCTGAGTAATCGCTGCATCACGGTACTCAGCGACTGAATCTTTGGCCTCATCGCCGATGCGCTTAGCCTCGGCCTTGGCCTCTTTCGAGACTACCTTAGCCTCGGCCTTGACCATTGATTCAATCTCACTTGCTAATTTATCCAATGACATATGTGACTCTCCATTATCTGCCTAGTCCCAAACGATCTACAGTAAGAAGAGCGTAAGGAAACCGAACAGAACGATGGTCTCAGGCAGTACCGTGAACAGAAGTGCCAAACCGAACTTACTGCCGTCCTCGGCAATCATGCCAACGGCGGCTGCGCCGATTGGCCCTTGCGCTAGACCGGTTCCTATCCCACAACCAGCCAGCGCAATACCTGCGCCGAGCTTGGCTAGGGTGTCCTTATCGTTCCCTGTATCCGCTTCCACTTCCGCTTCCGCTTCCTGAGCAGTTGCGACACCGGCGACCAAGGTCGCGATGAACACAGTCATCAGCAGGCGGTAAACCATTTTCATTCTCTTGTTTTCCATGTTTTTTCCTCCGTATTTTTCTCACTTTGTGAGTGTTATTCGACCTCTACCTTGTTCGGCTTGAAACCGAACGCCTCGAAGGGCAGGCCGCTCCCCTCGTAGAACTGCATCATCCACTCGACGAAGTGCAAACGCACTGTGTGGATATTTGGACTGAATACGCCCAGCACTAGGGCGAAGAGTTGTACAAGTAGCCAGCCAACAAACATTACCGGCAATAACGCGATGTCAATAGTCGATGCATGACCTAAGTCTGACAGAGTGTGAGCCATTCCCTCGTAAATCATCTCATTTCCGGTGGCGGCAATCTTCACGCCAACTACTCCGACTGCGAACAACCTGACGTAGGAGACTACCTTAGGGAGCATTCCTAACGACTCTAAGACCCCAAGCGGGATTCCTATTACGCCCATCTTCTCATAGTGCGCGAGCAGTACCATGACCATCACTACGCCAACTCCCATGATAGCTACTCCAGGCATCATTAACTCAGATGCTGAATCCACTAAGAATGCATATGCGAAAATGAAGCCGCCAATCAAGACAGTCATCCACGAGCCTTTCTCGAACAGTGCATCGACGAATCCGTGGGCCTTGTAGATGTCCCGGAAGCCAAGAATGAGTCCAAGGAAAACATGGATGACTCCCATGTAGATGGTGATGAGTATTAGGTTCTCGAGGTTTGAAGTTACTCGGTGGAAGGGGTAGGCAAGGACGAGGTTTAGTGGCCCTTCCCAGACCGCGTAGAATTCGCCACCATTCGGGTACAGATTTGTCATCCATGCTACCCACCAAGGCGCGTGTGCACTATCCCAGCCATAGTGCCCATGTGCTGCATCGCACTGTGCGACTCCGATCACTCCCTCGATGTCGCAGTGACCGTGAGGCAGGAATTCGAAGCCGGCGAATTCGCCGTATATGTAACCAAAGATTACTGTAGACAATCCTATGGTGAACAGAAATCCTCCAACATTCTTCATCATTGGATTGATTGGGAAACGTCGCCAGATGAACCAAGCCATGCCCATCACCGCTAGGCCATAGGCCATGTCACCGAGTATCAGTCCGAAGAACAATGGATAGGTCAGGAACATGAAGAAGGTGGGGTCAATTCTACCGTAGGCCGGACGGCCCATCACATCGGTCAGCATTTCGAACGGTTTGCTGAAGTTCCTAGGAGAAAATGCGATGGGCGGGAGTTCGGACGCGTCCTCGTCGTGATGGAGGTTACTGTTGTGTGCAGGCGGGGCGAACTTCTCTATGCTGACATGGGTGCAAATGCTGGACAATGCGGCCTCGACCTCGGGGGCTGTCTCGGAGTTGACCCATCCATCTAGGACAAAGGCGTGATCGCTCACAGCAACCCTGACGGGAGCAGTGGCGAGCTCTAAATCCCTCTCAAGAAGTTCCATGCCGCCAAACAGCATGCCACCGTTTGACTCGGACCAATCAGAGATCTTCAACTCCAATTCCTCTGTCATCTCGTTAATCTCGGCCTTCCTCTGCTGTAACTGTAGAATCCTATCCGAAGGCAGACCCTCGGAATCAGGGACAGATATAGCTTGGAAATCCTCGTTGGATAGCATCTCATGCACCGAAGGGGCATCCGTGTTGCGGCAGAACACTGCTACGACTGACGACTTTCCTACTTCACTGCTCATGTGGATAGCAGAGTCCCCTAGGCCAGCCAGAGCGGGCCTAGCCTTGGTCAATGAAGAAACGGTGCCGATGAATGATGTCACGTTCTGATAGCCTCCCATTAAATCAAGCTCGAGGCTGAGAGGTGTTAGCATCTGTAGCACTTCCAACTCCTCATCGATCTGAGAGGATTCGTTTCGAAGCGTGTCTAATTCCTCGAAACTCTCCAATGCTGAGTCGACGAGTTCGTCAATGGGTCCCGACAGCGTCCTACGGACCTCTGGTGCTGACAGCAGCTCCCTCTGATCTGCAGCCTGCAAGTTTGAAGCCGCTCCTCGCATCTTGGTGAGTCGTCTACTGATACTCTCGGACTCATCTGTCGGAGAGCCCATGAACAGCCCCTCTTCGGTGCTGCTGTAATCGTTGATGTGCACCATAGACAGGCCTGCGATCACGTCTATCGCTGTCTTGAGTTGGTCTCGGGTGCCAGCAGCGACCAGCCGGGACATCTCCTCGGTGGTGAACTGACTCATATTGCACCTCGTATCAGTTGCCTCAGGCTTTGCGGAAGGCAGAGAGCACTACTTCGGCAGCCGACTTGCGGTTCTTCTTGCCGTTGACTGCGACCTTCTCTAACTTGGAATCGCCCTCTGTGGAAACTTTAGTCGCCTCCTTCGCGGAAGAAGCGCGAGCTTCACTGGTTATCGAAGCGGCCTCGTCGTCGGCACTCTGCCGTCCTGTGCTCAATGTCTCCGATGCCGTGACGCGAGCGTTTGAGATGGTCTCGCTCGCCTTGGCTGCGGCATCGATACGGATCCTCTCCGCTTCGCTCTCTGAGTCTTTGATGGTGCGGAGTACTTCTGCTCGCCCCATAGTGTCACCTTCGGTGACATGCGTGAATGTCGAACAGTATATCACCTTGACCTTCTCATTCCTTCGTCTTACTGGAACATATCTGCGGGATTCAACCAAATACAGGAGGCTGGAGGGCAAGACGTGGATACCGAAAAGATCGGTGCCGAGGAGTGGGATGAACTCCAGCGCAATCTTGAGGAAAGTATTCCGGTGTATGATAGAATCAACAGATTCGCCACATTGGGGCAGGTCTCCAGATGGCGCAGGATGGTTAGAGATGAGCTCCCTCAGAATGGTCGCATCCTCGAGGTCGGATGCGGGCCGGGGAGCTTCGCAGAGGATGTCGCCGGTAGGAATCTAGTGTGTCTCGACCCAATTCCCGAGATGCTCAGGATTGCCGAGGCCCGTGTCGGTCCGAAGAGAGCTGCTAGAGGAGACTCGGCGGTCGAGTTCGTAGAGGGGACGGCAGAGGAGTTGCCTTTCGAGGCTGGTTCGTTCGACGCGGTTTGCTCGCTGTTTTCATTCAGAGATTGGTACGACAAGCGCGCAGGCCTTGCGGAGGTGCTGAGAGTACTCAAGCCCGGTGGCACCCTAGTGATAGTGGACCCTGCCAAGATGAATCGCCTCCACGGCATCCTTGGATGGCTATGGATGAGAATCTGGGTTGGAGCATACGCTAGACTGATTTTCAGGAGAAGCGACCACCCCTGGAGGTGGCTGGCGAAGACATACGCCAGTTTCGGAACCACGAGAGATTACGTCAAGATGCTCGAAGAGGTTGGCTTCGTCGACGTCCGGGCAAAGGTGGTGTTCCCCGGTATGGCCACCATCTGGTATGCGTCTTCACCTTAACCTAGCAGAGAACGGCAGGTCACTGCACGCCAGATGAGAGGTTTAGTCAATCTGTTGAAGGTCAGATTAAGCAACCAATCAGGTGAGCGGAACAACAGACTCCCGAGCCTGAATGCCCGCTTCGAATTGCGCATCACCTTACCCATCTGATCCTCCCATCTCACCTCGTACTCACTGAGTGGGGTGCCTACACGAAGGTGCTCTTCGACGACCTGTCCGGCGATGCGCCCACCAATCATCGCGATGGTTATTCCAGCGCCGTTCGAAGGGAGGACCATGCCAGCCGCATCGCCGACGAGCAGGTGGTTGCCCTTGACGAAGGAGCCGATCGAGCCTGACATCGGCAATGAACCGGCTCCCCTGAATTCGACCCTTCCATCGTACCTCGAGATGAACTCCTCGGAGTACTCGTTCAGGCTCTTCCCACGGGCTAAGGCCGTCTGGATTCCGAGGCCGATGTTAGCGCCGCCCCGCTTGGGGAACTTCCAGGCGTACCCACCCGGGGCCATCGAGCCGAAATGAAGCTCTAGGGCGTCTTCGAAGTCTCCGGACATAAGGACGAACTTGACAGGGATGATGAGCGACTCGACCTCCCACTCGGACTTACGCAAGGGGTCGTTGTGACCACCGGCTCCGATAACTACCCTAGCGGTGTACTCCGAACCGTCCCTGAGACGTACTGCCTCACCGTCTACGCTCTCGACCCTGCTGCCGACCAAGTACTGCGCACCCTTCGACTTAGCGAGCTTGACTAAGGCCTCATCGTGGGCAACCCGATCCAGCACTATACCCTCAAAATCATAGCACAGCGGCTTGCCGGAAGGTGGGACCAGCCTCATCTCACTGGTACGCATAGAGACTGCCGAATCGGGAGTCCTCAGAAGGTCGTCAATCTCGGGAACGTCGGGGCACAACCTACGCATCTCGGCGTTGCTGGGAACCAGTTCGCCGCACTGCAGCGGCGAGCCGATCGAATCCCTGCCATCTATGACCAGCACGTCGGCCCCACCTTCGGCGATGTAGCGAGCGGCGGTGCTGCCCGCCGGACCCCCTCCTATCACTATGGCGTCCCAGTCGGTGCGGGGCGGTTGCATGTGCTCAGTTCCGGCGCGATTCGGAGATTCTGACTAACTCGAACATCATGTCGCGCGCTTCAGTCCTAGGCAGAGTTTCAAGCGCATTCATGGCACGCTCGACGTGATTCTCAATGAGTTGTTTCACGTAGTACAAGGATTCTGCTGCATCAAGCAACTCAATCAGCTCTTCCCACCGCTCGTCGCTGAAGTTCTGAAGCACGTCGGCCAACTGCTCGCGCTCGGCCCCGTGCAGCATGGTCAGTGCGTGGATGAGGGGTAGAGTCATCTTGCCATCGTGAACGTCGGTTCCCCTCGGTTTGCCCATAGACGGTTCTCCGGTAAGATCCAGCAGGTCATCGACCATCTGGAAGGCCCTTCCGAACTCCATGCCGAATAGCTCCAATGCAGTGACTGTCGCCTCGGGAGCTTTTGCCAATACTGCTGCGCCCCAGCATCCCGAAGCGAAGGGGAAGGCGGTCTTGCCATCGACGATGGCATAGTAGTCCTCCGGAGTGGTGGCGAGGTTTCCGATGTGCTCGAGCTGTTGGAGCTCACCAGTGGCGATTCGTCCGCAAGTTTCAGCCACGCGCTCTACCACTTTATCCTCGTGACGCCCCCCGAGACCAAAACCCAGTGCGAACAGGTAGTCTCCTGCTATGATGGCATGAGGTAGGCCGCTGGAGGTGTGCAAGGTAGGCTTGCCACGGCGGATCTTCGACTGGTCGTAGATGTCATCGTGGACGAGGGTTGCTGTGTGGATTATCTCTGCGGACATTGCGAAATTCATGACCTTGGAGATGTCGTCACCACCGGCGGCCTCGAAGGCGAGGAGGGCGATGATGGGGCGGTACCTCTTGCCCCCTGCCAACAGGATGTCGCTAGCCAGTTTCATCGCCGGGGCCTCTGAGCCGGCCATGCGCTGCTGAACGAATCCCTCGAGCGCTTCCTCGATGGTATCTCTACGTCTGTCGAGATCTGCCATGATTGAGCCCATCGAGACCATGTGATTCGTCCTTTCTTGGCAGGGGTCGCCTTATCAACAAGTGTGCGTGCCGACTGAACGGGTACGGTGCGTGCCCCCTCCCCCGAGGTGGACGATGATGGACGAACTGACACTCGCTACCATTGATTCACCAGACTGCCCTGTATCCGAGCACATAGCGATACTTTCGGCCTCCGGAGACGCTCCTGAAATCTCCATAGACAGCCGAACAATAAACGGTTTCTCAGAGGGTTTGGCGCTGCTCGAGGACGGCGAGTTAGACATGGTGGCAATGCCTGCTAGGCTGCTCCACGGCAGGCAAGCGGAGATGCTGGCAGCCGGTTGCGAGGTAGTCGGGGCGAGAGCTCCTCGACGCCCCAACCTTGTCCTTGTCTCCGATAACAAGATCGACTACCAACCGAAGTCAGCCATCATACTGTCCGACTCCAAGATGGTTCGTAGACAACTCCGGCGGGCCCGTAGAGGCATCAGAATCCTCGGGCCCATGGCTTTCGCTGCGATAGTCGGCCTCGATGAACCTCCGAGTAATCCGATCCCCCTAGTAGAATGGATGGAGGAGCTGAGGCAGAGCGACGATATCGACGGTTACATCACCTCGAGACCTATCTATGACGAGCTTGACATAAGCGGCCGCAGACACGCCCTCCTACCTGACCCCAAGGACCGGGGCGGTGCCCATTTCCTGCCTCTTCCATACGCCGATCTGGTGATTCTGATGGCCAGAAGGAGATTCCCGATCAGTATCTCGGAGCAGATTACTGAGCCAGAGGGGAATACTTCGTGGCGAGTCCAAGATCTGATGATATCGGGACTGAGCGAGGGGATGCTGGAGCGAACTGGAATTCTAGTGAGGCATCGCCATGTCCGCTCTCTGATGAAACAAGCAGAGGAGCACAAAGATATCACTCTCGAGCAGTCATGTCACGATACCGAAGGAGAGGTCCTCGGTGACGATTTGCACGTTGAAATTCGGCTGGAGATTGTCTCCAAGAACGGTCGCAAGACGTTGGGTCTCGACCGAATAGTCAGGCATGCCATTTTTGAGCACGCCACGGTTTCGCTGGTGCGGGACTGGGATGTGTTGGTACGAGAGGCTTCAAGAGAGGTTCCGAAGGATTTCTACAAGGACGCCGATGCTCTCGCCTACATCGACCTAGTCGAGTAGCGGCCAGAGGCATTTCACCCTAAACCGCCTTCCCAGCACCTGTGGTGCTGCGTAAGCGATATGACCATTGGATGCTCGAGAGGCCAAGAGGGTGCTGCTTTGGAGATTGACAGAGTGCTGCTAGACGCCCTATACAGAGGGCGTCTTATCGAGCTGCGAGAAAAGGCTGAAGAAGCAGGTCTGAGCAAGAGTGGTTCGGTCGAAGTACTGCGTGCTAGGCTGATTCGCAACCAAATCCTCAGTGAGTCAGATTTGTCTTGGGAAGGTATCCAATCAATGTCGCACAAGGAGATAGGCGGTGTGCTGAAACTGTTCGGAATCAAGTCATCCGGCTCTCACAAAGAGAGACGTCAGAGGCTGTGGATGCATCTGAACTTCGACTCACGCAGACTCACTGTGGAACGTCTGGCCGAGATGGAGCGGGACGAGCTACACGAGCTTTGTCAGAGGCTGGAGCTGCCGCTGACGGGGAACCGGACTGTGCTGATGGGTCATGTAGCGGGAGTCCTGACCAGTCAGGCCAACGGGTGGGGCAGGATCAAGCGCAGCCTATGGCGAAGGGGGATACCCGATGCATCTGATGTTGAGATGATTGAAGCGGAGTCCGATGATTCTGAAGAGGAGGTGGTCGGACTTGAGGAGTCGGAGGTGGCCGACGAGGAGTCGGAGTTTGAAGCACCTTCATCCAATGCGGTTCTTGAGGACGCCGGAGACGCATTGGTCCTCGAGCTTGACAAGGTCGAGCCTTCGATACAAGGCGCCCTGCTGACCATCCGGGCTAGAGTGGAGGACCTCGAGAGGATGGTCGGAACAATCCTCAGGGGTCACGAAGGGAGATGGGGGGGCGAGGAGGAAGCACTCTTCATCAGACTCGCAGAGCGCAGAGGCTGGCCATTGGAACAAGAGGAGGTGCGTAGAAGAGTGATTGGCGTAGCCACCAACATCGCTGAGATCAAGGGCGCTGAGATAGGTAATGGACCCAGGCAAAGGATCGATTCGGCGGTGACGTTGGAGCGAGTCAGAGAGAGAATGCGATACGCAGAGACGCTTATCTCCGAGCCCAATGAAGAGTAATCACTCCGGCACCAGTTGGAAGAAGCCGAAACGTGGCTCCATCACCTCGCCCTGGTCGCGGGCCTGATCTATCGCGTCCTCGGCTGACTCTCGAGAGTGGCCGCCGTGAACGAGTGCAGTCACCAGATCGTTGTACTCGACGCCTTCGCCAGTATCGCGCGAGCGAATTGTCTCGACGATGAGTTCGATAGCGTCGCCGGGCTCAGCGGAAGACTCGTTGCTTTTCGGTGCCTGCAAGGCGGCTTCGTCAAGAGTCGTTGCGGTAGGTTGCGGGGGCGCCTCCATCAGACTGGTCCTGCCGGTCGCCATAGAGAGGGCCTGCAGGACACCAACGCGGTAGCCTTCGGGGTCGAAGTCGCCGTAGTGACCGCGAGCGAGTATCAACCCGTCCACGAGATCGTGTGGCACTCCGGCTGCCTTGAGGGCAGTGGGAGTCGGGTCCGCCTCTAGAGAGGTGGAGTGAGCGTCGATGCGTCGCAGAGTGGCCTCGGCTGCCTCAACCAGCCAATTGGTGTAGCACTCCCTGTCTATGATTGTAAATTCCTCCGCGCGCAACGAGGTGAACATGCCACCGTCTTCCGTCTCGAACCACCTTGCCTTGCCGACGAGTGCCATCAGGAAGCGGTCGCCACTCTCGAAGCGCGCCATCAACTCCTCGAAATCGGGATGCAGCTCTGGCTGGAATGAAGCCACGTTGAACAGGTGACTTCCAGTTGGGTCCCTGACGTGACCGGAGTAGTTCGGGCCACTGTCGCCCTCGCGGCGCTCCATGCGGTCGATGACTCCGCAGACTAGGACGCGGCTGATCTTGGCGCCTATCTTTGTGATGACGAACGACGGGTCGTACTCTCCGGAGCCTTCCTCGGTCAACGAGGCTTCCCGGTACTCCTGCGCGAACAGTCTCACGGCACTCTGACGCGCAATGCGTCTCGCTGACTCCTGAATCACAGGACCACCCCCCAGCGCTGCATCACCTGATTGGCTGCCTCAGCGGGAGATATCTGGTTCTGCTCTGCCTCGTCGGCAAGCAGCATCGCCCCCTGATCGTCCACTATCGAGCGTCCCTTGATACTGAGGCGCTGCGCCAACACGCGCTGGCGCAGCGAGGCTACGAAACCATCACGACCCTCCTTGGAAATTTGCTCCTTCACGGATTCCTGATTAACTCCGAGGAACGCTTCGGAGACGTCCTTCGACATCAGGAGAGAGGCGTTAGACACCCCGTCGTCGATGACGAACCTGAGTCTCAGATCCTCCTCTCCACGCTGTGGGCCGTGCTCTGCACAGGCGTCGTCCCTGAGGACGCGTCTGCACTCGGGACAGCGCTCGATTATGCCTGAATCGGGACGCACCGCGACAATCGTCCCGCTGGTCCGGATGCCTCGGCGCGAACCACCACTCACCATGGAAGTGAGGTCTATGTCGACCCAATGCTTCTCTGGGTCTATCGGTTCCCATGGAGCATCGGACAGATTCGAAACCTGTGCGGCGTCATCGATGACCATATCGGGTGAACCCTGCCAAGATTGCACCCTCGCCCCGGTCAAATGCAGGAAGTCCCCCGGCTCGGGGTCGACCTCGCACCACGCGGTCAGACGGGAGCGGCCGCTTGGGTCCATGACATCACCGCTGCGGACGACTCGCTCGGTACCGTCATCAGAGGTGAAGGAGCGCTGAATCCAAGATTCGACCTGCACGGTGACCTCAATGTCGCGCATGCCACTGCGTAGATCCGAGATAACGACCTTGTTGGCCTTAGACAGGTCTTCCATACTGGTGAATGCCGAATCGTGATAGACCTCGATCTTAGTGCGATCCCCGATGTTGACCTCAGGGGTCTCGCGGAACTTCCTAATCGATGCGCCGTCGATCTTGAGTAGAGTTCCAGGCTCATGCTCTAGAGGAACCCAAGACAAGAATCCAATGCTGCCACTGGCATCGCCGAGTCTGCCGCGGACGACCTCGAGTTCGCCGCTCCCATCGCGCTTGACTATGACATCCGGCTTGGCCGATATCAGTCGCGCTACGAGGTTGACGTAGCCCTCGTTCGCCGAAGCAGTGGCGATGTCGACAGGTTCACTGCTGACCTGCATCACAGGGGTGCCGCCCTCCCTGAGGACGGTGACACGAGTTGTCCGGTTGATATTGAGCGAGCGCTTGTCATTCCACTCGTTGACCGATGCGCCCTCGAGGCGTACCACTGAACCGGGTGCCAGGTTCTCGCTCTGCTCGCCCCAGTCCTTGAAGTCCCAGCGTTCGCGATTGTCGCTGCCCTCCCATGGATTGTCCTCGATCCATCCAAAGGCCACCTGCCGTTCCTCACCACGGACCATCTGAATACGTGGCGTGTAGGTGATAACCGCGACTTCGATGGTGACGTTGCGGTCCTCAGCACCTAACTCGGAGAAGCGGTTGACCTTCTTCTCAGCCTTAGCAGGAGCCGCGATCTTGGTAACTTCCATCCCAGCAGCAGTCTGAAACTTCCTGACCACCGAGCGCAGAGCGTCCTCAGGAGGAATCAGGAACTCCTCCTCGTAGCGTCGGAACTCCTCAGCTATCTCGCTGTCGTCCGCGTCTGGACACTCCTGTTTGACTATCTTCGCCTGTGCTGCATATCTTCCGTCTTCCGTCATTTGCTCACCTACATCAGTGCATGAGGTCTGAGCCTACATAAACCACTGATGCGGCAGCCTCCGGGGAAGCTTCGGGCAGCGATGCTGGGGCAACGTTTGTTTGTGCGTGTTGGGGTAGACTCAGCACTTCATCGCCTCCGGGACCTC
The DNA here is from genome assembly GCA_004195715.1 of Methanobacteriota archaeon. Classification (GTDB taxonomy): domain Archaea; phylum Thermoplasmatota; class Poseidoniia; order Poseidoniales; family Thalassarchaeaceae; genus Thalassarchaeum. Next base: position 69,159 of record PSPX01000005.1, read on the forward strand.
GCGTTTGACGCGGCGGTCTTTGAAGATGTGCATTGCTAGTGACCTTCAAGCGGCGGCGGCGTTTATTCACAGAACCTCTTGTCAAGGGGCGATGGCGGCTAGTCAGGTGTGCAGATTCGGGGTGCTTACTGCCTCCGACAGAGCCAGCGCGGGTGATTACGAGGATCTCAGCGGGCCAGCCATAGAGCAGTTCCTCAGCGAAGCAGTGACATCTCCTTGGGAAGTGGTGCGCTGCCTCATCCCTGACGAACAGGATCTAATCGAGTCGTCACTCGAGGAGCTCGTTGACAGCGAGGGGTGCTCGGTAGTGGTCACTACTGGAGGGACTGGTCCGGCCCCTCGTGACGTCACCCCCGAGGCTACCGAGGCGGTTTGTGAGCGCATGCTTCCGGGGTTCGGCGAGCAGATGAGGGTAATCTCACTGCGCCATGTCCCTACAGCCGTGCTATCGAGGCAAACCGCGGGCATCCGTGGTTCCTGCTTGATCCTCAACCTGCCAGGTTCCCCGCGCTCGATACGAGAGATACTTGACGAGGTATTTGCCGCCGTCCCTTACTGCGTTGACCTCATCGGAGGCCCCTACATCACTACCGATTCGTCGGTTGTGGAAGCCTTCCGGCCGCCACACGCTCGACGCGAATGATTCATGCGGGATTCACCACTCGCCGGACCATGGCGAAGCTGAAGTCTGGCGATGTGGGCAGTAATCGAGGCGTTGATGAGATGAGGGAAATCGAGGTCGCCCTAGACTTCACTCCCAACGCCCTTGCCTCACTGATGTACCGACAGGGCGACACCGTGGTGCTGGCCTGCGTGACCAAGGCAGACAGGTTGCCGCGCTGGTTCCCCCGAGACGCCGAACGTGGCTGGGTTCACGCCGAGTATGCTCTACTCCCAGGCTCCACCAACACCAGATTCCGCCGTGAGCGTAACGGTGCCAAGGGCAGGACTCAGGAGATTGAAAGGCTGGTAGCGCGCTCTCTGCGCGGTGCGGTGGATCTCGATGAGCTCGGACCTATCGCCCTGACTGTAGATTGCGACATATTGAACGCCGACGGTGGCACACGGTGCGCCTCGATTACAGCCGCCTCGCTGGCCCTGAGACTTGCCGTTCGACGCCTGATTGCCTCCGGTGACTGCCTGCCAAAGGAAAAGCGCCTGAGCAGAGAGGAAATCAAGAAGGGGGTAAAGGCGCCTGAACTGAGCGAGGCTGAGAGGTCGGCTCACGAGATGGCGGTGATGCCTAACGACGTCGGGGCCCTGAGCGTAGGAATGGTCGCAGGAGAGGTCAGAACCGATCTTGATTACGTGTTGGACAGCAATGCCGATGTCGACATGAACGTCGTGATGACTAGTGACGGGGGCTTCGTCGAGGTTCAAGGGACCGGAGAGGAGGCGACTTACACTCGCGAGGAGCTCAATGCGATGATCGATGCAGCGACAGTGGGAATTTCCGAGTTGCACACCTTCCAGACCAGCATACTCTCCGATGCGAGTTGATGGTGGGACTGGCCGGACTTGAACCAGCGGCCTCCGCATCTTCAGTGCGGCGCTCTCCCAGCTGAGCTACAGTCCCGTAGCGCCCTCGCCACTGTGGGTGCGACTTCAAGCCTTCCGAGCCGGATTCAACTAGAAGACATCGGCATCGTCGGCTTTCTCGTCGAAGGACATCATCTTGCCGGGTTTCTTCTTCGCTGCCGCCTTGGCAGTTGGTTTCTTCTTCTTGTCGGCGGGTTCCTCGGCCTCGTCTCCCTTGCGGGACTCTGCAGTCTCCTTCTCGAGCATCTCGAGTTCCTCGGGTGACATGCCCGACTCGATGGCTAGCTTGACTCTCCTCTCGTCACGGGCCTGGATCTCCAGCAGCCTCTGTCTAGCCTTGTCGTAGTGCTGGAGCATGTACATCGCATCGTGCTCCAACAACGGTGAGTCGGAGATGATAGTGATGTCGAGCCAGTCGCCCTCCTCGGCAAGGAACTCGGCGAATGGCTCGAACTTGAGGTCGGATTTCTTGATTTGAGTGTAGTGGAGTGCGTTGCCCATCCTGTGTTCGATTCCTGCGAAGTGGCAGTAGAACTTCTTGCCGCCGTACTGCTTGCGGACCTGCTCGAACAACTCAGAGTAGTCCTCGCTGGTCCTCATCCTGCCGTGTCCGCGCGCGTGGATGTGCGCCATGTTGAGCACCGGTACCGTACCTTCTACGTGGTTGCAGACCTCGATGACCTCTTCCACCGTCCCCCACAGGTCCTGCCGGCCGGAAGTCTCGATACCGACCAGAGATGGTTTCGCCTTGTGCACCCATGGGAAGGCGGCGTAGTCCTCCTCGTCAGATTCGTCGCCCCAGATTTGATGGACCCTTTCGACTACGCCGGCGAAGATGTTTGCGACTTGCTCGTTGGCCTCGGTCCCGGGTTCGTACTCGCCATAGGGGCCGACGTGATACACTAGATGCCTAGCGTTGACTATCTTACCAGCCTGCATGCTGGCTTCCATCTTAGTCAAGGTGCGATTACGCTCCCTGCGTGAGCCGAGTAACTCTGCGTAGTATGGTCCGTGGAGGTTCATTTCTAGATCGGAGTTCCAAGATAGGATGCCAGCCTGCCAGTACTGATCGAAGTTCTTCGGCTGCACGGTTCGGACAGTCTGAATCTCCATAGCATCTAGCCCGAGAGAGGTGATATCGTCCATTCCCTCAACTATGGTGCGCCCCTTGCAGGACAATGGAACTCCGGCTGGACCTAGTCTCAATGGCATGCTCGCATCCCCTGCGGGTCGGGCCGAACTGGTCCCCCTTCAAAAGGGGTCTCCGGTAACAGTGTCAAACTGGGGGTGAATCTGCGTTTCCGGCGGCCCATGCTGCACGTTCGACGCCTGCCTGTCCTAGGCCCGAACCGGGGAGTTCGCAGATGAACGCGGCCAGCCACCTGTAGGGGTTGGCCGGGGCCCTCGCTGGCACTCTCACCGAACCTAGGGCGTGCTCTATGAGCGCTTCTCGCTGGCTGTCTAAGGTGCAGACGTGGGGTACGAGTCCTCGCAGACGGATCTCGTGCAGCAAATCAGACTGGTTGACTCCCTCCAACTGCGAGATGGGGTCGAGCGCTGCCGGGTCGATGAACAGAACATGGATCTGCCTAATGCGTTCGATAATCGCCCCCCAGCACTCTGCCAGTCGGGAAGGATCCTCGGGTAGGTCGGCGATCATCACAGTGCGGGCGCCCTCGAGTTCGCCAAAGGTCATGCCCGCGCCCCAAGCGAAGCGGGCTGCCTCTCCTTCGATGGCGGTCGAGGCGGAAGTCACGAACCAGTGCGCCCCATCGAGGGCGCCCCTCCAATCAATGGAGCCGTGGTCCATACTGGAGAAGTCCTCGTCCTCGGAGCTGGTGACAAGCCTAGTGGTGGCCCCGAGGGCAGCGGCTGCTAAGAGCACGTGAGATTGGGCGTCATCACGCTCTGGTCTGCCGAAGGCGACGATGCTTACGTCGCTGCCTGACATGCGCCTCGCTGGTGCTCGGCGGTGATGAGCCTTGCCTACTCTGTCTTCCAGCGCAGCAAGGCAATGGCTCCGCCGAAGCCGAGTAGATGCTGCCCCGAATCATGGTCAACCGAGGCCTGAATGAGGCTGCCGCCCGAGGACTCTACGGTCGCGGCTATCCCGGCCCAAAACTCACGGGCCTCGCTATCGGCGCTGCGCAACATCGAGGCTTCAATGACGAGCGTCTCGACGGCTCCCTGCTTGGCTGCCTCTGCTATCTCGGCCGGACCATAAGAAACTGCGCCGCCGATGGAGATGCGTTTCAGGCCATCTTCGATGGCGCGTACCTGCTGGACTAGGGCATACTCCCCTAGGACCGAGTCTGCAAGACCCTCCGCCAGAACCTCGTTGGCCGCAGGTCGGCCTCCTATGGAGGTCGCTGCATTGAGAATCTGGTTCTTCGCTCCCTGCCCTCTGAGATGAGTCTCGAACTGCTCACGTGCCATTCCCGGCCCGCAAAGTACCAGCGGCATCTGATCCTTGAATATGAGTCGGGCCTCCTTGGCGACGCGCTCGAAGAAGCCTCGTCGAACACTCGTCGAATCATCTGCCTTCTTGCCACCGCCACGCATGGTGAACTGTGAGACCTCGCGGATACCGTGCGATGTGACCTCAAAGATGAGTATCTCATCAGACTCCACGACCACTAGGCCACACTTGGCGCGACTCCCAGCGGACAGAGCCTCCCTCAGCAGTGATATGTCGGTCCGCGAGAGCCCGCCCACGCGGGTCAGCTCAATCTCGGATCCGGGATTGATGAGGTGGGTGTGATGACTGCCTATGTCGATCTTAGCCTCGGTGATGATACCGTGGATGCGGAGGTTGTCAGTGAATGATTGGAATGCGGTCTCCTGGACCTCGAGGACTATCCACATCGGCTTGCGCTCAGCGCTCTTCGCCCTGCTGTCCGTCTGCGTCCCTGTCGTTGAGTCTCTGCGGTGCGACAGCATGCCCACTCGCGCGCCAGCGCTGCACAGCTGCGCCGCTATCCACAGGTCGTCCTCGTCCTCGAGCCGCAGTCGGACCCCTTCGTCGAGGCGCTTTATTCGGCGCATGCTATCACAACCTCATCTGAAGGCGCCTGTCAGTCTGCCTTCGTCGTCCATGTCCATGTCGAGGGCGGCCGGTCTTGTAGGTAGCCCAGGCATCGTCATCATCGAGCCGCAAACGGCGACAACAAAGCCGGCACCGGCGTTGACGCGAATCTCCCGAATTGGAAGAGTGAATCCAGTGGGGGCGCCGAGAACCTTCGGTTCATGACTGAATGAGTACTGGTTCTTGGCCATGCAGACAGGTAGAGATCCCATGCCCCACTCATTGAGGGTCTTGAGGGAAGCTTGGGCCTTGTCACTGAAGTCCACGGTTTGGGCCCCGTACAGGTTGGTGGCCACCCTCAAGATAGTCTCCTCAATGGCCATTCCGTGCTCCACTATCGGCGTATATGGCCGACCTGCCTCGTCGTGAGATGCGCAAGCCGCGACCACCGCGTCTGCCAGCTCGGTCGCTCCCTCTCCTCCCTTGGCGAAGACCTCGTTGAGGACTACTTGCTTGGCTCCGGCCTTGATTGCCTCATCCCTGATTGCCTCAATCTCAGCCTCGGTGTCGTGCTCGAAGCGGTTGATTGAGACAATTACTGGGATGCTAGTCTCTACTAGGTTTCGGACGTGGCGGCGCAGGTTGCTGGCTGCACCAGCCCTCGTTGCCTCAACATTCTCCGTCTCTAGCTCCTCGGTGGTGGGCCTTCTACCACCTCCGGAGGCGAATCCTCCTCCGTGCATCTTCATGGCTCGCACGGTGGCGTTGAGAATCAGGCAGTCAGGCACCCTGCCGGCTGCTGGCGCCTTGATGTGGAGTGCCTTCTCGGCGCCCATCTCGGCGCCGAAGCCCGCCTCGGTGACTACGTAGTCCACGCAAGACAGTGCGATCTCGTCAGCGATGATCGATGAGTTTCCGTGGGCGATGTTCGCGAACGGGCCGCAGTGGATGAAGGCAGGATTGCCCTCGAGAGTCTGTACGAGGTTAGGCATCAGTGCGTCTCTCAGCAGCAGGGACATTGAGCCGGCGGCTCCGAGTTGCTCAGTGGTAATCGGCTCGCCCGAGTTTGACTTGGCGATTACTATGCAACCAAGGCGTTCACGCAGGTCGGAATAGTCCTTTGAGAGCGCGAGTATGGCCATCACCTCACTTGCTGCAGTGATGTCGAATCGGTCGGTGCGGACCACACCGTTGAATGCCCCACCCAGACCTATGGTGACTTGCCTTAGGCTGCGATCGTTCATGTCGATGGTGCGAGGCCAGTAGATACGGTTGAGGTCGATATCGAGCTCGTTACCTCGGTGCAGGTGGTTGTCGATAATGGCGGAGCACAGGTTGTGAGCCGAGGTAACCGCATGTAAATCACCGGTGAAGTGGAGGTTAATCTGTTCCATCGGTAGAACCTGTGAGTAGCCACCGCCAGCAGCGCCGCCCTTGATTCCGAAGACCGGTCCCATCGAGGGTTCACGAATCACACAGCACGCGTTGTGCCCGCGCGCGTTGAGACCCTGATTGAGGCCGATGGTAGTCACCGTCTTTCCCTCGCCAAAGGCGGTCGGACTTACGCTAGTGACGAGAATCAGGTATCCTGACTTGCCATTGCGCTTGGTTTTGATTGTCTCCCAGTTGATTTTAGCGATGTGTGGACCGTGCAGAATCAGGTCACTGCGAGCCAATCCTAGTTGTTCAGCCACCTCCTCTATGGGGCGCATCGTGGCATTTCGGGCGATATCGAGGTCGCTGTCCATCACTCGCGGCGAGGACCCACCTCTCTTGAAACCTTCATTTCGTAGGATTCGGAGCGGCCCATAGGGATTCCATGCCGGACTACTGGGGCATCACGGGCTATCCCATCTCACATTCACTCACACCGAGGCTGTTCGCTGCGGTTGGCGAGCACCTAGGAATGAGCGGTGTGCAGCAGATATTCCTCGAAGCTGACGGCATCGACGAGTTTGAGAGTAGGGTCGCCGGGCTAGAGGGTGACATCTGGCTGTCTTGCACGGCCCCCCTCAAGCATGCCCCACAGGACAGATTGGGAGTCAAAGGGCCCGAGGGGGTGAACGCGGTCAACCAACTGATGAGGATCGCCGGCGAGTGGTCCGGGACCAGTACAGACGGGTTGGGCTTCGTCACCGCCTGCAGGCACATCGGTGTCGAGCCATCCGGGACAGTGCTGAAGATGCGCGGTGGCGGCTCGGCTGCCCGAGCCATCGCCGCCGCATGGGCTGCTGAGGGCGGTCTAATCATCTCAGAGGAAGGTCGGCGCACTCTTGTGGGTGGACCGTGGGACTCGGCTATCATCGAAGCCGGCGAAGCAGCAATCGGAATCGATTTGGATGCGGCGCCTTCAGGAGGCGAGAGTATGCATCTGGATGCAGAAATGCAGGTATCCATCTCCTATGGAGATGGAGCTAGCATAGGCGAGTTCGCAGTCATCATGGTAGCGGCTCAACACCTCGAGGCCTGGAAGGGAATTTTCGCTCCCGAACGAGCGGCCGAACTGCCTTCGCTATCACTCCTCCTCGAGAGGATTTCTGGGGCTCCATAAGTTGACGATGATAAGAGGTGTTGTGAGCAGCCACCAAGTGAGAATCGAGCCCGGCCCAACAGTCATCTCTCCGTGGAACCCAATCAGCGATTCGTAGCCCGGCTCTCCCTCTACTGGGGCGCTGTCTATGACGGCCTGCCTGTCCTCCTCCGCGAGCAGTCCGAGATCGAAGCCCACTGAGTCATATGTGAATGAAATTCCATCGAAAGACAATCCCATGTCGTCGTCCTGCTCAAAGTGGGCAAACTGGTCAACTTCTACGGTCTCCTGTGTGTTTGTATCAAAACCTCCAGTAGAAGACTCGCCTCCACTGTCTTCGCCCCCTGAGATTCCGAAGTCAGCTGCTGCTGCCAGAGGGACGGCAGTCAGAATCACGACGGTCCCGAGTAACCACACCAAGGCAACAGTAGCCCTAGTTAGAGTGCTTGGGCGCGCTGAAGACAAGTACAGTGTGGCGAATAAGGCGAACATGGTCAATCCCACCCAACTCCTAGCCCTATCAAGGCATGAGCCGGAGCAAGGCTCACTGCCGCCATCTAAGGATGGAGCATCTGACGGCGGTTCACTAGAGTTTTCATTCTGATTAGTTGGCTCAGGTGAGACATCCTCTCTCTCTATCCAGTACAGCAGAAGCGGAGTAGAGTTCTCGATTGACATCTCGAATGATTCTTGACTGCTGTCAATCAGATACTGGGTACGGATAGTGGGCTCTCTATCCAGTCCCTCAGTGTAGGTCCCCTCCGCGACAATCTCGAACCAAGATCCTGCCCACGCCATCAGCAAGAAGGTAGCAGCGAGGAGGAGTGTTGCGAACTCGGACTTTCGCATTCGACCACAGTGTTCGCTACTCATCCCTTCGAGGAATCAGTATTGCTGCCCCCAAAAGTGAGATTGTGGCTATGATACCTAGTCCCGGAACGCTGTTGCCGGTAGATTCGTCCTTAATTGGCTCGGGCGGAGACAGTGGGTCTGGGTCTTCCCAGTCGAACATGCCGTCGCCATCATCATCCTGGTCAAAGTAGTCGATGACTCCGTCCCCATCGGTGTCAGTCTGATCCAAATCGGGCAAGAAGTCCTCACCAAGTATGTCGTACAGTTCCTCGACGTCGTGCTTAGAATCCGGTGCTAGATCCCTCAACTCGATGAGCCCTAGGGTGTCCAGTTTCGCGTCTCTGGCATCCTGACCAG
>PSPX01000006.1:0-5328 GCA_004195715.1 Methanobacteriota archaeon
TTTGGCACACGCCCCCTTGAATCTATGAGGGACATCGCAATCCCTTCGGATTCATCCACATCTAAGAAACTCCTACGTTGGATACTAAACAATCGAGGCATAGATCCTAAGACAATCGAGATGGGGCCAGACATCTCATCAATGCTGGAGAGTTGTGACGGTGCTCTGTTGATAGGTGATCGGGCATTATCGGCAGCATCTCGTAATCCTGAAAATGTTCAATTGGATTTAGGTGCAGATTGGACTCGTATCACAGGTTTGCCTATGGTTTTCGGTGTATTCGCGACTAGGAAAGATAGTCCCAGGGATATCGTTCTTCGAGCTAGGAATGACATGCTTGAACAGTATTCGAAATTCAAGCAAGATGAAGAATGGAGGAATGAGGTAATCATGGCTACATCATTGAATAGCGGACTGTCAGAATCAAGAATATCAGAGTATTTCAGTCGTGAAGTTGAGAATATTCTTGATACAGAGGCAATCAAGGGATTGGAATTGTTCCTGCACGAAGCATGCGGAATGGAAGCGGCAGTAGAATGGGTGCGATTGGACTAATACTCCAGATTCTTACTCTGTACCTAGTCGATGATTACGCTACTCATCATAAATCAGCCAATCTCTGAGCGATTGCTCCCATGGCAACAGCCGTCTCCAAACTGGCCCCAATGCCAGTCAATTCAAATTGATCCGGGCAATTGTCGAGCAGACTCTTTGGCAAACCCTGCCGACCGAGTCCGATGAACACGCAGAGATTTCCATCGAACGTCATCAAATCCACTGAACCACCCACTGGTTGATGGGTCGTTGCAATCGGGTGCCCAACCCTGCCACTCAGAGCATCATCAACAGACAGTAATTGGATTCGTTGGGAAGTAAGGAGTGCGGGCAAATGATTCACACCTGCTGTACCCGATTCCTTCTGGGTCCGTTCACATAATTCCTCTAGATTTTCGGTCGGCCAACCGATTAAGGCAATATCCAAGCCAAATCCCCATGCGATTCCAGCAGCTCTGGCCAAAGCCCGAAGATGTGGTGTCGCTATGGCTCCATCATAGGTTCCAACCAATGCTATGGTATGGCCACGTCTTTCCACTTCCACCTCATCTGATTGCGGGGTTTTCGCTTTAGAATCATACATTGGTACCAACTCCTCTACGCGCCCCTGGTCCCCAAGGTGAACAAAACCCTTCGCAATATTTTTCTTGATGCGAGCAGCCGTGCGTTGATTCAACGAATCCACCTGAGTGGCTGCTTTCTCCAGCAAATCGCGTGCAAATTCAGCGTCGCCGGTTCGGTCCGCTCTCCCTGCAAGCGTGACTGCATATCTAATCGCATTTTCATTGTCGCCCTCCAATGTCTCTGCCAGCGTCCGCACCTCGGCGGGTGTTGAGGCATGGCTGCAAAGTGTTCGAACGATTTCAAAATCAGCCGACTTGAGTAGAGGTAGTGAGAGTTCTAGAGCCGTTGGTTCCAAAGTTAGGCTTGCTTCAATAGTCAAACGATGTAAATTGTCAAGATATTTTACCGCCAGATCCGGCGGCGTCTCAATGATTGATGTTGTAATCTCCGAAATCAAATCATAGTTTTTTGTTGCAACAATAGATTTCATCACTGGACGAGCCGCTTTGGATTCCATGCCGTAATTTTCGACAGCCAAGAGAAATAATTCGGGTAATCTTTGTTCAGAAACTTTGGATGAAATCGATTTCAACGCATCCACACGAGCTTCTCCGGCAGGCAACCCGCCTGTGAGTGCAATGAGGTGCTCTATCAACGCCTTTCTAGACCGGGCCCCTGGCCAATTGCTGGCAGATTTTGCGATGATTCCAATGCTCTCGGCCAAGCGCCACGCTCTTTCCTCTTCTAGCATTGATTCGACGATGATTGGGACCCATTCAACACGATCATCCTCATCCATTTCTTCCGATGCGCACAATCCACACAGAGCTTCGGCTCGATACACTCCATCTCGGAGATCCTGAGCCAAATCAAACAATTCACGAGACAATCCCTGCGAACGCGCTTCACGTAATATTCGTCGACATGCACTCGGCTCGTGTCGTTCATTCAATTCGATCACCACGTCTGTTTTACTACTCGGAGGAGCGGGGTCAACAGAACCAAATTCATCGGTATCTGGTTTATCCTCGGACATTCAATCAACTCCCATGAATTCTATTGTAGATACATCTAACGAGGATTCAACAACTCCGATATTCTGACCCTCTCTGAGGAATCTGCGTACAGCTTCTCTCCCGTCTTCCCCATAATCCAGAGTTCGTTCATTTACGTACATGCCTACGAACTCTTTGTTAGTGTCATCATCAATGCCCCTTCCCCATAATTTGGCGAATTCTAGAGCTGAATCGGGATTGTTGAGGGAATGTTGGATGCTGCGTTTGACGTCGCTAGTAACTCTCAGACAAATGTCATCACCAAGGTCTCTTCTTACAACGTTCCCCCCCAGTGGTAGTGGGAGTCCCGTCCAATCCAACCACCAAGCGCCTAAATCAAGAATTAGATGTAAGCCCTCGTTCGCCCACGTAATTTGACCCTCGTGGATAATTAGGCCCAAATCGTATTCACCCCTGGCCACTGCAGGCAGAATTTTGTCGAAAGGAACCACGTGAACATCCACATCCCCCCAAGCAATTCTCAGCGCGAGATAGGCACTAGTGCCCAGTCCAGGTACGGCTATTGTCCTAGTTTTCGCCTCATCATGAGTCAACTCAGATCGAGATACCAAAATTGGACCATACCCCTCTCCCATAGATGCTCCACAGTTCATCAGTTGGTAGCGGTCTGCAATCATTGGATATGAGTGAATACTGACTGCGGAAACTTCGAACATACCCTCCAATGCATAACTGTTCAACTGTTCGATATCATGTAGTTCGTGCACATATTTCCTCTGCTGGGTATCTATTGCTCCGGTAGTTAATGCGTGGAACATGAATGCGTCATCGGGGTCCGGAGAATGACCTATTCTAAACATAGATTCTTCTTCCATAGTAACCCGAATGGCGGTGGGTTGAAAATAACTCCTAGGGAGTAATTTGTAGATGGCAACAGTCAATAATCGATAGGCTCTCGAAATACCATGCCTGATGCAACAAAACTGTCTACAGCAACAGGGCAATTAGGGCCCATATGCGCACATACAGGTAAGGCGTTGACATTTGCTGAGGCTATTGTACTGGACAATCAGTATGTTTGTTGGGAGGCATACATCGAAATCACTGGAGCAAAACCTGCAACCGAAGGCCGAGAGACTAGTTCGCTGAACCTCGAATGACGGCACAGTTCATTTGCCTAGACATTTTGTCTTGTTTATGGCCGAGGGATGGAGTCGATTCGCACACCGATTCTCAGAGTACTACCAATCTTTAGGCACCAATGATATCTGGTCCCCTCCTAGATTTAGATCCAGGGAATGGATGTTCATACCCTGGGGCTCTAGGCCACCTGATAGGCATCGCGGATTTACTGATAAGTCCGAGCTTCTTCATTACTTACATACCAAATCTCCACATTCATGCTTCCATAGTACAGCATACTATCATGATCCCTCACAACGTAGTATGATAGATAAGGGGTGGTTGGGTGCTGATTTGATATTCGACCTAGATGGCGATCACCTACCAGGAGTCTCCGATAGAGATTTTCCAGCTATGTTAGAATTGATACAGAATCAGGCATGGAAACTGTGGTCTGAATTCTTAGAACCAGAATTCGGATTTCAGGAGCAGTATGTACAGACATCGTTCTCAGGGCACAGGGGATATCATATCCATGTCAGAGATCCTGCTTACCTACAATTGGATTCAAACGCTCGTAGACAATTAGTCAATTACATCCGAGGAGAAGGAGTCAACGTTCAAACTGTGGTGGGGAATTCACAAGGAGGATGGAAAAATCGAGTCGAAGATGGAACAAATGTCGTTGTAGAGAAACTACGTTCTATTGGTTCAAAAAGTACGACTGGAGGTGATCTCTTAGTTGAACTAGATGGAATAATGAAGCAGAGACTGAAAAGTCGGGATAGTAAAATCAAATCATTCAACAAGAAGAAGATAGCAATGCTTGCCGAACAAAGTCTGAATGATACTAAGATTGAGAGACTAAAATCCAACACATCTCTTACAGTATTCGGAGAAGAACAAACTTCTGCGTTTTGGGAACTCGTGAAAGGCGACTCAGCAGTAATATTAGGCGGTGCTGGTGAAACAGACGAAAATGTCACAGTTGATGTAAAACGTGTCATTAGGTGGATCGGGAGTCTTCACGGCAAGTGTGGTCTAAGGGTTACAGAATTACCCCTTAGCAGATTGAATCCAGACGCTTCTGATGCATTCGATCCACTCACCGAAGCGGTAGCTCTTGGCGGGCAATCCACGCATAAGGTTGAATTGACCAAGGATGACATAACGGCAAGAATCTCAGAATGCTACGTTGAAGGCAGTACAGGTGACGTAATTGAAGTCCCTGAAAGCATGGCTACATTCCTTTCTTTGAAAGGATGGGGGGCATTGATATCCCCCTAAGTGAAGATATCGACTGCCCCCAATCACAGAATATTGAATAGTGGAGAGTTTCGGAATCAATTCGGTGGGCACGTGGTAGTGGACGACGAAGACTTTCCTGATGTATCAGAAACCCCTCTTCCTCCATTACCCCCAGGAATCACATTACCCCCTCCTCCTCCACCGCCCGCAATGGTTCTAAAAGAAGAATTCGAGCTTGAGGATGCCACTGAATTAACGGAGACGGAACTAGAGGAAGAGGTATCCAACGAATCGAATGATTTTCAGGCCCAGTGGGAGAAGAGACGGTCATCAGATCCTAGCATGGTCACTGACTCAAAGGATAGTATGTACGGGCACATAGATAGGATAGCTACAGGCGATGTTGGCACTCTGTTAGATAGGTTCTCAGACCGCTTTGGCTCTGAATTAGATAGGGAAATCATCGTCCTTAGAAAGCAACAACAACAGGATATCAGGGCAGTAAAGCCTACGGTGGAGTTGATATCCGCCCCTACAATCGAGATCGAAGAACGTGATATAGATGATTCACATTCAGATGAGTTCGTAGAATTTTTTGATGTAGTCAACAATCTTCTTGGTAATATGCCTGAAGACTTCATCAACCGGTTCTTAAATTCTGATTCATTCGCATTGTTTGAATCAGTTGGCACAAATCCCGAAGCTGCAGATGAAGATGCCCGCGAGGCTTTCTTCGTTATGATAAACGCCGAACTAGGCGAATTGCCGGAGGATAAGATAAACGAGTTCATGGAATCACCGGGTTTTGAGATATTTACCCGCA
>PSPX01000006.1:5333-84281 GCA_004195715.1 Methanobacteriota archaeon
AACAGGTCCCAACTGCCGGGCCACCTAAGGCTGTAATTGTACAAGAGCCGGAGCCTGAGCAGAAGAAGACAAAGAAAGCCAAGAAGGCTCGTCCACGCAGGGAACGAAAGGAGAAGAAAACGAAGAAGGAGCGGGTTGCTAAGGTTATGCCCGAAGGATTTGAGCCCGCTGCCCGAGTAAGGACATCATTCCGGTACCTTGTAGATACAACAGCAAATTGGGGAATTTTGATTATTACAGGACTAATTATGAGTCAAGCAGATGCCGACCCTACGATTCCAATAATTGTTGCGTTAGCACTAGCATTGGGAAATATGATCTACTTACCATCAAAGATTTCTAGGTCACTGGAACTCAATTTGTAGACACAAGAGGAAATAACCCACAATTTCTATACCATCTAGCAAAAAGTGCCAATATTCCACTAATTCTAGCAGGATTATTTGGGATGTTGCTACTAATTTCGGAAGGAACCGAGTGGACAAATGGAAACAAGATATTTGTTGGTACTTCAATGACATTATTGTTGGTGCCCCTATTGGATCGTTTCTTGCGCAAAAGAGGTGATGAAAAACTTGGGTTCTGGGACAGGTTATTCGGAGGTGTTTGGCTAGTTACAGCTGAAAAGACAGAGTCCGATTCTGGATTGATTAAGAGACTCCAGTCGATTGGAGAATATGCGGAACAACGTGGGATGCTGACAGAAGATGATGAGAATGTCACCTAAATCATTCAGATTCTAAGTGCTCATATCTCTGCTTAGCTAATTCCCTCATATCCTCGTGATGAACACCGTCATCAATGCCTTCTTGATCGGATTCATCAACAATTTCAACACCGAGAAGTGTCTCTATTACATCTTCCATTGTAATCAAGCCTACAGTACCCCCGAAGTCATCTTTGACTATCAGCATCTGCACCTTGTTCTCTAACAGCACATCTAAGGCCTTGTCAACAGAGTCATCTTGCTTGCAGTGATGGGTAGCGCGTGATAATTCTCCCATAGTGCTGGAGTAATCATCTATGGCTGCCCGCCGCAATATCTCACTCCTCAGTACCATTCCCTTCACATCATCAATACTTTCTCCTGTGACTGGCATGCGACCGTAAATCATGATTGGTATTCTCTCAATAATTGACTGTACTGTTTCATCAGTTCCCACTGTGGACATGACAACACGTGGGGTCATGACATCACTGACCATGATTTCACGCAAGCGCAGCACATTCTGAATCACTGCCTCCTCATCTTCTTCAATCTGATCTGATTCTTCAGCTATATCCGCGAGCACCGATAGTTCTGACCTTGTGACAGGTTCAATCTGTACCGCTGGTAATAGCGATCGGAGCATCTCTATCGGCCTGACAATTGGCCAGAGTAGAATCATCAGTATTCGTAGTGTATGTGCTGAGGATACTGTCAACTTCCTCCAATACAATGCCCCTATTGTCTTAGGAAGTATCTCGCTGAACAATAGTATAGCAACAGTCAGTATAGCGGAAGCGATAGCGACGCCATACTCTCCTGGATTTAGCTTCTCGACCTCATAACCTACCCCCAAGGCTCCAACTGTATGTGCGAAGGTATTCAAAGTCAATATCGCGGTGAGCGGCCTCTCAGGGTCATCTTTGTACCTCAACCAGACACGACTGATCTTCTCATGACTCTCATTCATTGACTTGATGTGGGCATGTGTCGTTGATAGCAAAACTGCCTCAAGAATGCTGCATAGGAAGGACGCTCCTAGTGCCAAAAGGGCATAGGATACAATCAGTGTATAATCGCTCAATTCTGATGCCTCTTAGAGTTCATCCATGAAGAGTGGATGATTGCCAATGGTATGCACGAGTTGCGGCTCCATTGCAGGCGATGGGCGATGATGACATAAATATGTGGCTCCGCCTTTCCCAATAGGGGCGGCGGAAATGGAGCATGTAGCGATATTCATGGCTTGGCCATATGCAAATGGACCGCTTCATTTGGGTCATGTTGCTGGTAACTGTCTCCCTGCGGATATACAATACCGATATGAGCGCGCAAGAGGACGAAGTGTACTGATGTGCAGCGGGTCCGACGAACATGGAACACCCATAACACTCACCGCAGAACAGGAAGGCGTAGAACCTCAGGAAATAGTCGATAGGTTTCACGAAGTAAACAGGAAGGCACTAATCGATTTAGGTTGCTCATGGGGGGGCAATGTAGATCCCAGAGGAATAGAGTTTGGAGGAGCGCTGTACAATAGAACCTCTGATTATCGCCATAAGGAAATTGTCAGAGAGGTATTCACAAAATTACTCGATGCTAATATGTTGTCTCCAGAGACCATGCAGCAGTATTGTTCTGTTTCAGAAGATGGGGCAGTACGATTCCTACCTGACAGATATGTCGAAGGAAATTGTCCCGTATGTTCGGCATCTGGTGCCCGCGGAGATCAATGTGATGATTGCGGAGCTACTTACGAGGCCAATGAACTACTGAATCCACGCTCCAAATTGGATTCGTCCTCAGCAATTGAAATAAGGGATACTGAACACCTATTTTTCCGATTGGATATGTTCCAAGAATCTCTATTATTGCATTACGAAGATCGAAAGGGAATATGGAGGCCAAATGTACGTGCGATGACAAAGAACTGGTTGGACATGGGGCTCCGGCCACGTGCAGTGACTAGGGACATAGAGTGGGGAATCGAACTACCCCTGGAGGGTGATAAGTGGGACTCGAAGAGAGTGTATGTGTGGTTTGAGGCGGTACAGGGGTACTACACATGTGCACGTATTTGGGCTGAGAGGTTCGCATCTAAGTTTGGACATTCAGATGGTAATGATGCATGGGAGCATTGGTGGAAGGTTTCTGAAGACGGAGTTCAACCGAAGCATATCTACTTCATGGGTAAGGACAACATTCCGTTTCATACAATTATTTGGCCTGCAATAATTATGGGGATTAATGCTGCAAATTCAGGTGGGAACATCACGCACATACCAGAACCAGGACATTTGGCTCTGGAATACAACGTTCCTGCGAATGAATACCTGATGTTACAAGGCGGCCAGTTCAGCAAGAGTCGCCGACACGGAGTATGGTTACCATCATTTTTGAGTAGGTTCGATCCAGATACACTGAGATATTACCTATCGATCAATATGCCCGAAGGTCATGATGCAGATTTTCGATGGAATGAGTATGTCGATAGAGTCAATAACGAGTTGATCGGAACATACGCGAATTTTGTACACAGAGTCATGACATTGACTCATAGATTGCCTTCTGATGGAGGCAATCCTCTGTCCGTATTCTTCGGTTCATCTGATTTTTCGCAGTATTCATCGGATATTCAGGCACTAATGTCTGCTGCTATCGAATCAATGGAACGACAGAGGTTCAAAGAAGCACTGCGTAGTATAATGGGCATTGCACAATTGGGTAATTCCATACTGCAGATTGCAGCACCTTGGGAGCATTTGGACAATCAAGATTCCAAGGAGGCGAAATCTGCATTGTCAGCATTAGCCTATGCTTGGTCTATGTGCCGAGGTCTCGCAGTGGCTCTGAGACCATTCCTACCGTTCCAGTCTGACCGACTGTGGGGGATGTTGGGTGAGGAAACGGATATTGATACGATACTCTGGGACGAGGCGTTTTCTTTAGATGACTTGAATTGGAACTCTGCAAAACCGAATCCTTTGTTCAAAAGATTGGATTTAGAGGAGATAATCGCAACTGAGATGGCTGTGGCTGAAGAAGGGTCAGATAGCAAGGTCAATGAGAGCGACACCGCACCCGAAGAATCGGGAGGCGATTACATCGATTTTGAGGATTTCATGAAAGTTGAGATGAAGACGGGAAAAATCACTTCTGTTGATGACCATCCTAATGCCGACAAGTTATACGTCATCACAATAGAAGATGCACCTCAATCTAGTCGGACTATATGTGCTGGATTGAAAGGGGTAGTGGATGCTTCAGATCTTCTAGGTCTCAATGTAGTATATGTCGCAAATCTGAAACCTCGAAAATTCAGGGGTGTGATATCCGAAGGAATGCTCCTAGCAGCTGAAGACGATGACGGGAAGGTATCGGTACTGACAATTTGTGAAGACCTGGCGCCCGGCTCAATCGTTCGTTGAATCGGGCTCGTCAAAGAACTCCCATTGCATTGCCGCTAATTCGGCATTTGTCTTGGCATTTGAATAGGCTTCCAATGGATTGTTGTTCAGATTTAGAAACTCATTCCCGAAAGTGAACGGTTCTATGATTCTCTGACCTTGCTCCCATCTTCCAGATATGATGACTGAGGCACATAGGGCCTCAGCAGTAGTCAACCTGCCAGGTTTCCCCCACGATACCGAGTTGGCAGCGAGCAAAACTGGCAAAGTCCTTCCTCCAAGCCTAGTATGATGAGATACCTCTCTAATCGCACTGTCAAGGGATTTCCACGAGCAGTCCAAAGCGACAATCGACCCTCCTCGATTGAGCAGTGTGTTATCTTCGGGGCCCTGTAACATACCGGATTGTGGGTTGAGTAGAATCCCCCTCTTGGGAGCTTGGCGCGGATGATGATGCAATTCAGCATGACCCCTAGATTCCATAGCCCTTGCAGTGCACTTACGGGGATCATCCTGATTCAGGTGAATTACATGAAGAGGAACTTCAGTCATCAGATTCTCCTTTGGCCAAGTAGTCCTCTAAGGCATCTGCGATAGTTAGCCCCCTACCACCTCCCTGCGATAATTGTGCATCATATTCTATGTCAGATTCCCCTAGTAGGGTAATGCCTAGTACCTTCTCCAACTTATTTACCAGCTCATCAGTAGGTCTCGAACCATTCTCAATTCTCTGTATTGTGTTGAGCCTCTCATTCATTCTCATTGCTAGATCCTTCTGCTGCCAGCCTCTTGAAACTCTTTGATTTCTGATTCGTACGTGAAAGTCACCCAATAATACCAACTTCTCTGAGGGGATGTGTTGTCCGCGGGTACTACCCGAATGTTTCTGAAGAGAGTTAGAACTCTTAGACTGAGAGCTTCTAAATGGAGATTCAAATAATTCCAAACCCATAGAATCTATGCATCGTGAACAGGCATCAACATTGACGTTGGATGCAATTACCTGTCGAGTCTGAATAGCATCCGAACCACACAACTCGCATGTTCCCATGACCCGCCAGAATGGGAATACGAGATTACCCTTCGGGTGGGAATGGTCAAAAACTCTGATGAGAGTAGAAGTATGTGTCGAGCGAGGTAGAGGATGTGCCCAAGGGCGACAATGGTCAGATACGTGAACCACGAGATTCCATCAGAGGGGCCCTCTCATCCGTACAGAATGAATTGAAGGAACTCTCAGAAAGTGCCCAACAACTGCTTACCGAGAAATTGTTTCTTGAGAATGAGTGTTCCCAATTAAAGAAGCGAGTAAACAGGTTAGATGAAGAACTCAGAAATCTGCGATCTCCACCATTCGTGATTGGATTTGTTCAAGATCGTGTTGGAGAGAATGCAGTTGTCAGAAGTTCGAATGGAACAGTCTTCCTAGTCACTGTCAATAGACGTATTGATGAAGCCTCCATAGCGCCCGGGGCAAGAGTAGCGATGAATCAGGATACCTTGTCTATTATCGAAGTTCTTGACAACGCATGGGACCCATTGGTATCCGGTGCGGAGATACTAGACCGACCCGGAACAACATTTTCAGATATAGGTGGGCTCGATGAACAAATAGCCCTATTGAGGCAGTGCATCGAATTACCGCTGGCTAGGCCAGAGGCATTCAGAGAATTTGGCATTGAACCGCCGAAAGGGGTTCTCATTACGGGCCCCCCAGGGACAGGAAAGACGATGCTTGCCAAAGCCGTAGCGAATTCCACAGAAGTCACATTCCTCAGTCTCGTTGGTTCTGAATTGGCTCAGAAGTATATCGGAGAGGGTGGACGCATGGTCAGAGAGTTATTCGAATTGGCAAGGGCTAAATCACCTTCCATTATTTTCATCGATGAGATTGACGCAATAGGCTCGAAGAGGCTTGATGTTGCTACATCTGGAGATAGGGAGGTTCAGAGGACTCTGATGCAACTTCTTGCTGAACTTGACGGATTCAATTCACTGGATAATGTCAAGGTAATCGCTGCTACGAATCGCCCTGAGTTGCTTGATGCGGCACTATTGAGGCCCGGCAGATTCGATAGGATAATCACCATAAATAATCCAAATTCCGAGGCAAGGGAGTTGATATTTGAGGTGCATTGCAAGCACATGCCGCTGACAGATGGTGTGAATTATCGTAAACTGGCTATCGCTACTGATGGATACAGTGGAGCTGAAATCAAATCTGTGGTCATCGAAGCTGGAATGCAAGCGATAACAGATGGCAGATCCTCATGCAATCACAAAGATTTCACAGATGCAATTTCAAATATCGACGTCAAACGCAATGAATCCGACTATAGTGGTCCGGATTCCCTATATCGCTGATGAGCAATCCTCATCACTCGTAAGCCCGAGGGGGCGCTGTGGTCTCGTGTTGATTGAGTGCGTCCCAAATTATAGTGAAGGTAGAGACCCTGCCATTATCGATGCTATTACAAACTCCATTAAATCAGTAGATGATGTTTCAATCTTAGATGTAGACATGGGATATGACTTCAATCGCACTGTTGTAACGATGGTGGGGCAACCCGAATCTGTATTAGAGGCAGCAATTTCGAGCACTGCAGTTGCAATAGAACTAATCGATATGAGAAAGCATCAGGGTGAGCATGCTAGAATGGGTGCTGTTGACGTAGTCCCATTTATCCCACTAGAGGGTGCTACGATTGAAACCTGTATATCCCTATCAGAGAGGTATGCAGAAGCAGTGTCGGAACTATTTGATCTGCCTGTATTTCTGTATGCAGAATCTGCCCGAAGCGATCAGAGAATCAGGCTACCGGATATCAGAAGGGGCGAATACGAAGGGCTCGACACAAAAATCACTACCTCTGAATGGCTCCCAGATTACGGACCCGCAGAGTTCAAACCCAGTATGGGAGCTACCGCAACGGGTGCTCGCCAGATTTTGATTGCCTACAATGTCAATCTCAATACATCAGATAAGAAGAAGGCCAATTCAATCGCCGGAACCATTCGAACTAGTGGTGTGATTCAACGTGATAAAAATGGGGACAAGTTGCTTTCCGATGATGGTAAATCAATTAGGAAGCCGGGAATGTTTCAGCATCTCCAAGCTGCCGGATGGATGTATGACCAAGATACGGCCCAAGTCTCAATGAACCTGTTAAATCACAATGTTACTGGATTGCATACAGTGACCGATGCCATTCTAACGGAAGCAAGAAAAATCGGTCTCGAGGCAATAGCAGGAGAATTGGTGGGACTGGTGCCCTTGAGTGCAATGGTCAGTGCTGGGAAGCACTACCACGATGAGCCGGATAGCGCTGATTCTGCTACATTAGTACAATCAGCAATTAATGGCCTTATGTTGAGTGAACTCAAAGAATTCGATGCCTACAACAGCATCATAGAGTGGTCAGTCGAGAGGAATTTGGGTGATCGGGTTGAATGATGGGTACCGTGAGATTCTCGATGCCATAGCATCTGATTCACCCACTCCTGGGGGCGGTTCTGTTGCTGCTCTCTCGCTTGCCCACGCCCACGCCCTAGTGTGCATGGTGGCTAGACTCACTCTAAAGAGTGGTAAATGGGAATCAGGGCATGATACGGCAACGAGAGTCCTTGACGGGTCCCATAAGGGTATTGCGAACGCCATCGATCTAGCACGTAGGGATGCAGAATCATTTGACTCTGTGATGCTTGCGTTTAGGATGCCAAAAACCACCGATGAGGAGCTTTCACAAAGGCGTTCAGCAATAGCAAAGGGCTACCTGAAGGCCTCAAAAGTCCCGTTGGAAACCGCTGAAACAGGAGTCGTACTTCTACAGGGAATTGCAGAATTTGCTAGCAACTGTAATGCCAATGCGATTACTGATTTAGCGGCCGCTGCTCAATTAGCCCACTCATCGGTATCTATAGCCGCATTAAACGTCAAAATAAATCTTGATTCGTTGGACGATTCGTTCGGACCGGACTTCAAAGATGAGGCTTTTGAGATGTCTGTAATGATTGAAAACTTGGTAGTTGATGCTGAAGGTCATGAAGAAGAAATCAGCCAAATTGTTGCAGGTAGGATCTGATAATATGGAGTTCGCCGAGGACGTTTGCATAGGCATTCCTGCCGAAATACCTGACCAGGCCGCCATCGACGACGCACTGGACCATGCCCCTTCGCGCCCGATTCACTTGACACCCAATCAGAAACGATTAGCGTTACGAAACGCCCTCAGGTACTTCCCCTCTGAGTGGCACGCTGAGTTGGCAACAGAATTCGCATTAGAGCTAGAGTCTCTAGGACACATATACATGCACAGATTTAGACCCAAATACTCGATGCATGCTAGATCAATCTATGAATATCCTGCAAAGAACTTACACTGCGCGGCAATTATGATGATGATTCAGAATAATCTCGACCCAAATGTTGCACAATACCCACACGAACTGGTTACATACGGTGGTAATGGTACTGTTTTTCAAAACTGGATTCAATATAGACTAACAATGTCCTATCTGGCTTCAATGAGTGAGAATCAGACATTGGTGATGTATTCTGGTCATCCATTAGGACTATTTCCATCCAATCCAAATTCCCCAAGGGTCGTGGTGACTAATGGAATGGTCATACCCAATCACTCATCTCAAGATGACTATGAATTGATGAGTGCTGTTGGAGTCACTCAGTATGGTCAGATGACTGCGGGTTCCTACATGTACATAGGTCCACAGGGAATAGTCCACGGAACAACGATAACTCTGTTGAATGCTGCTCGGAAGTACATCGGGATTAGTGCCGAAGACGGATTGGGTGGCATTCTGTATGTCACTTCTGGGCTGGGTGGAATGTCAGGTGCTCAAGCTAAGGCCGCAGTCATATCAGGTGCAGTTGCAATTATTGCTGAGTGCAATGAATTCGCAGCCCAAAAGAGATATCAACAAGGATGGTTGTCTGAAATATACTACGATTTGGAACCCCTTCTTGACCGTGCAGAACAAGCCAAATCTCAACGTGAAGCAGTGTCTTTGGGTTTCGTAGGTAACATAGTCGATCTCTTGGAAGGCCTCATAGATCGGCAAATATGCCCGGAGTTGGGGAGCGATCAGACAAGTCTGCACAACCCATGGCTAGGCGGGTATATGCCTGTAGGAATGAGTTTTGATGATGGAATCAAGGCTCTAAGGGAAGAACCCGAACGGTTCAGGCGTTCAGTCAAGGCGAGTCTGATTCGACACGTCAATGCGATAAACACTCTATCTGAACGCGGCATGCACTTCTGGGACTATGGTAACGCATTCCTCCTAGAAAGCTCCAAGGCAGGTGCTGACGTCATTTCCGAGAGCGGTGATTTCCGGTATCCCTCGTATGTAGAAGATATCATGGGGCCAATATGCTTCGATTATGGATTCGGCCCTTTTAGATGGGTTTGCACCTCAGGGTCTCAAAAAGATCTAGATGTAACAGATGACATTGCTTCGGGCATACTCAGGGAGTTAATCAATTCTGCATCGGAGGATACCCGGCTCCAGTATGCGGATAATTTGAGGTGGATTGAGAATGCAAATGCTCACGACCTAGTTGTTGGCACCAAAGCCAGAATTCTATACGCCGATGAATCTGGAAGGAGAGGTATAGCTTCTGCATTCAACAAGGCCATTTCTACTGGCAGAATCTCTGCCCCGGTAGTGATTGGCAGAGACCATCACGACGTGGGTGGTACTGACAGTCCGTACAGAGAGACATCCAATATCAAAGATGGTTCGATGTTTTCTGCGGACATGTCGGTTCACAACTTCGTTGGTGATGCTTTCAGAGGGGCCACATGGGTTAGTTTGCATAACGGCGGAGGTGTCGGATGGGGAGAGGTAATCAACGGAGGATTCGGCATGGTACTGGATGGTTCGAATCAATGTGAAGAACGGATTCAGTCAATGATATCCTGGGATGTTAACAATGGAATCGCTCGCAGAGCATGGGCCAACAATCCCGGTTCTGTTTCATCAATCAAACTTGCAATGAACCAGAACAGTGGACTCTCAATCACACTACCTAATGTTGTGGACGAGAGGATTTTGTCTAACCATTACGACTAGCGCGATATTCTAATGCTATGAGTCGTGCGAAATACGATGGGGAAGCGCACTGTATCGCTTAACGGCAGTTCACTAACAATCAAGGATGTGCTAGATGCTGGTAAAGGCTCAGCAATTATTGAAATTGATGAATCTGCTATAATAGCAATGACTGAGAGCAGGTCTGCTGTGAAGAGGATTCTCGAGAAAGGAGAAGTTGTTTACGGAATTAACACTGGTTTTGGTGCGTTGTCTAGTGTCACCATCGAGCATGACCAACTAGAGCAGTTACAATACAATCTCATCCGCAGTCATGCATGCGGAGTAGGAGATGCGATGGAATCTGAGCACGTACTGATGATGATGGTAATTCGGGCAAACACCCTATGCATAGGACACTCCGGCTGTCGTCCAGAGGTTGTTGAGTTGCTTGTTCAGATGGTCAACGAGGGCATTGCACCTATAGTTCCCAGAATTGGCTCACTAGGGGCATCAGGAGATCTGGCACCACTATCGCATATGGCTCTTGGAATGATTGGAGAGGGCGACTGTCATGTACGACATGGAGATATCTGGACAGAACCTCAAACATCTGCATCAGCACTGGAGCAAGCCGGAATTGTACCGTTGATATTACAGGCCAAGGAAGGACTTTCTCTGATTAATGGCACCAGTCAAATGTGTGCGTACCTCTCAATCTGTATGATGAACATGGATCATCTAGTTTTTGCCGCTGATGCCTCTGCTGCTTGTTCTGTTGAGGCGATATATGGTTCACACACTCCTTTCGATAGTAGGGTGCACAGTGCTCGACCTCAGAGGGGTCAATCAATATCAGCAGCACGTATTTCCAGTTTACTCATGGGTTCTGAAATTAACGAATCACATATCGATTGTGGAAGGGTGCAAGACGCGTATTCATTCCGATGCGCCCCTCAAGTCCATGGACCAGTAATCGATTTACTAGCCGAATCTAGGCGCATGCTTGAGATTGAGATAAACAGCGCTACAGACAATCCCCTCATATTCACCAATGGCTCGAAAGATGATGTAATCAGCGGAGGAAATTTCCACGGTCAGAATTTGTCACTTGCGGCGGATGCGTTGGCAGTGGCTTGTCATGAGCTCGCATCGATTTCTGAAAGACGTATCAACCATGTAATGGATCCGCAATGGACTGGGCAGAATGCATTTTTATCAAATATTGAGGGGCTTGAAAGTGGACTGATGATAGTCCAATACGTTGCTGCAGCACTTATATCGGAATTGCACCTCTTGTCCAATCCCGTATCAATTAGCAATGTACCGGTTAGTCTGGGCAAGGAGGACCACGTGTCCATGGGCGCAACAAGCACGTTCAGGAGTATGCGATCCACTGTGTTGTTATCTCAAGTAATAGCAAACGAGTTAATTTGCAGTAATGAGGCATTACGGCGCACTGATTTGGACGCTGGCCTAGGAGTTCGCAAGACGACAGAATGGGTCAGTTCTCAAGTCCCTGCTCTCACATCGGATCGAGCTATGTCCGAGGAATGCATGAATCTGGCTCGAGCTCTGCTCTTAGGTGGGCTTTCAGAGGCACTAGGTGAATAGATGCAAGAACGTCTGCATATGTCTAACCATCCCGGCACCAATCCAGAGCCGTTCACCACCACTGTTGCTGAAATAGATGAGAATTTCATTATGTTGAGTGAATCCTACTGTTATCCACGGGGCGGGGGACAACCAGGAGATAGAGGATCATTCTATGGGAATTGGGGAGATGCAGATTTCGGTGAGACGCTTGGAGGCGAATTCATACGTCATCCGGTAGATTCACCGGAGAAATTCTCAGTAGGCGAACAAATAGAATGCAGAATCAATCATGATGTTAGAAACCGTCATGCCAAGATGCATACCGCACAACACATCGTTTCTGCTATGGCCGATGATTTGTGGGGTGCTGAGACAGCTGGAAATCAGATTAGTACAGATTACACTAGAATAGATTTACTGTTTGAAAATAGAGAGGTATACGACTCCCAAATATTAGAAGACGCGGTGAATGATATCATCGGCTCGAATACTGAGGTGTTGGTACATGATTGGTCCAGAGAGAAAATTGTCGGACATGAACAGATGCGGCATACGAAATTCATGGATCGAATACCGAGTTCAATTCCAACACTGAGAGTTGTAGAAGTCCAGGGCATCGACCTATGCCCTTGTGCAGGAACACACGTCGCAAATACTGATGTTGTGGAACCAATAACAATTACGAATGTCAGATCCAAAGGCGCTGGTAAGTTCAGAATTACATATCAATTTGAAAATACATTGGAATAGGTACTATCCTATTGGTGGGCTCGGCAGGAATTGAACCTGCGATCTTCGCCATGTCAAGGCGACGTCATAACCCCTAGACCACGAGCCCGAATTTTTTTGGAATCGGTGCGCCCACATGAAGCATTCTATACCTCATCCTACTATCTTAGAAATTCGACCTTCGCATTCTATGTTAGAGCATGATCCGGCTACTCGTAATCTACCGTTGGACATCTGTATCAGCTTCGGATTTCTAATGGCCCCGTATGTCTTGCACTTGAGACAGTATCCTGATGCTTGCATTTCACTTACCTACACGTGATGAATGCTATTCAACCCATCTAGCAAGGGGTAAAATTACAAAGAGTTAGATAATTCAGATAATCGAGTCACTGAAAGCCTGTGCCCCCAATCTATTCAAACATTGTTTCCGATAACTGTTCTTATCGGACAGACTGCGTCTTGAATTCAAGGGTACAAATTCCATTCTAACAGGAATTCAAAAATTATAGATTGAAACAAGATGCAAATAGGTTCATACAGCAAGAAACAAGAAATTAGGTTTGTAATTATTTATTCGAATTTACAATGGACCCACCAATTATCGTCGCGACGATAGGGTTCTCCCCTGGAGTTTGGCACCACCCATCGACTGATTGAGACCATAGAATATTGAGGTCCGCTCGACAACTTTCCACAATAGTACCGGTAATAGATGGGTCATCCAAAGTTGTCGAAGGATTCCTTGTAGCAGCTACAAGTGCAGCAAACGGATCGAGGCCCATGCGTGTTGTGGCCAAATTCCCAATGAAAGGCATCGATAGAATACGGCAGTTGGGATTGTAGTCCGTTGCAAGTGAGAATGCCCAGTTATTCTCAATACATTGATTCAGTGGCAAATCTAGATGTTTACCTAGAACATAGGGTGTCCCTGGTAGAAAAGTCTGCATTGTACCATTATCCGACGCGGCTTGCCTAGACTCTACAGATGACTTGGCCACATGATCTCCGCTAACTGAACCTAATTCCGCTGCTAAGGCCAATCCACCAGAATCTTCGAACTCATCTACGTGCAATCGTGATGGCATTCCATGTTCCGTGGATGCTCGGACAATATTTTCGGTCTCATCATTAGTGTACCATCCCTCCTCGCAAAACACATCGACCCATTTGGCAATACCCTGTTCCGCTACTGCAGGTAATTGTGAACTAACCAATTCTTCAAGGTACTCGCTTCGCTGGCGTCCATGTGGGAAATCATGTGCACCAAGCCATGTCGGTAGTAGATTTACTATGCTGGAGTTGTTGATGACTTTCATAGCCTCTAGTAATCTTAGTTCTGCATCGATTTCCAATCCGTATCCGCTCTTGGCTTCAATAACTGTGGTGCCGGTCAATACCGCTTGGTTGGCCCTTACCATCCCGATTCGGCATAAATCATCCAAAGACATGCTGCGAGTACTCTGAACTGTCTTTGCTATACCGCCGCCTGCTTCGGCGATCTGACGATAGGTCATTCCTGCCTGTCTGAGGCGCATCTCAGATGAGCGATCACCACCCCAAAGCAGGTGCGTATGACAATCCACTATTCCTGGAATGATTGCCTTACCTTTGGCATCGACAACTCTCAAATCCCCCGATTTTTGGTCTGAACCATCCCACCATGGTGCGAACTCCGACTGAAGGGATTCGGAGTCTCCGATAATATCGAATTTCGTATCCTGTATCACAATGCCATGACCGGCGGGTAGTATGTTGGCCTCCCTATCGAGCATCGCTGCACCAACAAGTGGTTGCGTTGCCCTCCCAGAACCCATGTGGGCGACTTCCCCACAGTTGACTATTAGCACGCCCATGCGCCTCGACATACACGATGCTTGAAAGCAGTGCCTGCTTGGAAGTGATGTCGAATATGATACTAGGCATCGAGAGCACCGCCCACACCCTGTCTTTTGGAGTGGTTGAAGAAGATGGTCGTGCCAAGCCTTCCGTATCAAATCTGTTCAGGCCAGAAGAAGGAGGTATTCATCCCCGTGAGGCTGCTGATCACCACTCTGATGCCGCTGGAGATCTGCTATCCCAAGTGATGCTGATAAACTCAATCAGTAAATCAGATATTACTGCGATAGCATTCAGCCAAGGCCCAGGACTCGGTCCCTGTCTGAGGGTAGGGGCCTCTGTAGCCAGAGCTCTGGCAAACTCATGGGAGGTTCCACTTATCGGTGTTAACCACTGTGTTGCACATATCGAAATAGGAAGGAATCAGACGGGATGCGAAGATCCGGTCCTACTCTATGTCAGTGGAGGGAACACACAAGTCATTGCACGTAGGGAGGGGAGATACCGAGTCCTTGGTGAAACTCTAGATATTGGCATTGGGAACATGTTAGACAAGTTCGCTAGATCCCAAGGGATACCATTCCCAGGAGGCCCTGAGATAGAGAGGTTAGCTGGTGATTGGATATCTAGAAATCCTGAATGCTCACTTGAATCTATATTATTGCCGTATGGAGTCCAGGGCATGGATCTTGGATTCTCTGGCATACTCACAGCCGCCATACAAAAGAAGACGGCGGGGCATGATTTGAGTGAAATATGTTGGTCTCTTCAAGAACACTCATTCTCCGCCTGCATTGAAGTTGCTGAGAGAGCTATGGCCCACACAGGAAAATCTGAACTCTTACTTGGTGGAGGTGTTGCTTGCAATGAGAGACTCAGGCAAATGGCATCTATCATGTGTCAGGAAAGAGGAGGGAGGTCGTATTCTCCAAGCAAGGAGTATTGTGTCGACAATGGTACGATGATAGCAGAATTGGGCCGGAAAATGCTAGAATCGGGTTCTCTGACTGCATTGCAAGACAGTGCAGTGTGTCCCGGGCTGAGGACTGATCAGACCATAGTCACATGGCACTGAGGGAGATGTCCTGAGAAGCCTTATGAGACCCTGTTGCGCGTCCCGGGCCGGAGTTTGGTCATCTAGTGCAGAAACGTCGTCGTACCAAGGCAGTCCCAAAGGACATATTCGGCAATGCACCTAAGCCAATTACTTCCAAAAAAGTGGTAGTCAAACAGCCTCCATCTAGCAAACCACCTCCTACCCCTGTCCCTGTTCCTGCCGTCGAAACCAAGGAAGAGGAAGAGCCTCCTGTAATAGAAGAAGAGCTTTCTGAATCTGCAGAAGAAATTATCCAATCACCCGAAGAGGATGTCATACAAAGTCAGATGCTCGGAGTCACTCGACGCAAATCAATTGGGCTGCAGCCGAAGCAAGAAGAGGAAGAAGAAGATTCCCCTGCCAATGGCCTCAGTGATAAAGCACAGGAATTGATTGACGAAAGCAAACTACGTGCTAAGAACGATCAACAGCCGAAAAAGGCAGTTATTAAAACCGTCAAAATACCGTCTATTCAGAGAGAAGCGCCCACGCCCAAACCCCCTGCACCCAAATATAGACGTAGAAGAAATTCGTTTCAACCAGCAGCACGCGACAAGCGACTAGATCGTAGCAGGCACATGGAATACAAATACGAGGTTCGCGGACTCATGGCAGATATTGACGTTGAAGAAGAGCATCGTTCCAATGTCCTAGGAACCATGTGGGCCAAGGGAGAGAGGCAAAACGTTGCCGAAGCAAAGGAGTTTCTTGAGAGTAAACATTCAGAAGGAGTACTCACAGAAGAGCAGTTTAAGAAACTCTGTGATGTCATTAACAAATACACAGTGAGGAGATAGAATATGTCAGTATTAGAGCAAGATTCAGTGGTTTCAGTAATGTATACGGGTACATTCCCCGAGTCCGGAGAGGTATTCGACTCAAATATCAACCAACCGCCGTTGGTATTTCTTGTTGGCCATGGAAACATGATAGAGGGTTTCGAACAGGAGATGCTCGGGGCAGCAGTGGGGGAATCCAGAGATTTCACCCTGACACCCGAGAGGGCTTACGGGCACCGAGATGATGCCAATGTACAGGCAATTCCCAGAAGTCAAATTCCTGAGGGTATGGAACTAGAAGTAGGGGCGGTCTTAGGTGCCCAGAGTGATCAAGGACCTATACAATTTACCATCGTTGAGGTAGGGGATGAGTTTGTTACTGCGGATTTCAACCACCAAATGGCCGGACAAACATTACATTTCACCGTCGAAGTAGTTGAAATTCGAGAGGCCACTTCAGACGAGCTTGCTCACGGACATGCCCACGGCCCAGGTCACCAGCACTAGCACATTGTTCATGGTGTAATTCGTCCTCCCGGGACTATGCGGAAGAGCCGGTCCAAGACCATGAGTGGGATGGACAGGTCGGATATCTCGAGTAATGACGCCGCAAGAGTCGCCGGATATCCTCCCGGAGGGCATCCGATGCCCGGGGAACCACCTTACACCAGAGGGATACATTCTGATATGTACAAAAGCAAACTTTGGACGATGAGGCAGTATGCTGGATTTTCCTCAGCAAAGGAAACGAATCTAAGATTTAAGATGCTACTCGAACAAGGGCAGACTGGACTTTCGGTAGCATTTGACCTACCTACACAACTCGGGTTGGATTCTGATCATCCGCGTTCACTCGGCGAAGTAGGAAAGGTAGGAGTGCCAATAGATACCATCGAAGATATGCGGCAGATGTTTGATTCAATCGACCTTTCAGAGGTCTCTACATCAATGACAATTAATGCACCAGCAACTGCATTATTGGCGATGTATGTTGCAGTTGCTGAAGAGCAAGGAGTCCCTAGAGATAGCCTAAGAGGGACAGTTCAAAATGATATACTCAAGGAGTATATCGCTAGGGGATTGTACGTCTATCCACCTGCGCAATCCATGAGGCTTACAACAGATCTGATGGGCTGGTGCATAGATAACGCTCCTTTGTGGAATTCAATTTCCATCAGTGGTTACCACATGAGGGAGGCGGGCTGCACCGCAGTGGAAGAAGTTGCATTTACGCTCTCGAACGCACTACAGTATACTCGCAGTGCTATCAATTCCGGACTGACAGTGGATGATTTCGCCCCTCGAATGTCGTTCTTCTTCAGCTCACATAACGATCTTTTGGAGGAGGTAGCAAAGTTCCGTGCAGCTAGAACATTATGGCATGAATTAATGCAAATAGAGTTTCAACCTGACAACCCACGTTCAAGCCAATTGAGGTTTCACACTCAGACCGCAGGAGTCACGCTGACGGCGCAGCAACCTCTGAACAATGCTGTTCGGGTCGCCTATCAGGCACTGTCTGCTGTCCTAGGGGGCACGCAATCTCTGCACACTAACAGTTTCGATGAGGCCATCGGCCTACCAACTGAAGAATCTGCAAGAATAGCTCTTAGGACGCAGCAGATTATTTCTGAAGAAACCGGTGTAGCCAACAGTGTTGACCCTCTAGCCGGGTCCTATCTGATAGAGGAAATGACATCGCGCATAGTCTCAGAAGCGAAGACTCTGATAGAACAAATTGACTCCCATGGTGGTGGATTAGAATGTATCAAATCCGGGCTGCAACAGAGGATGATACACGATAGTGCTTGGAAGAACCTACAGGAGATAGAGTCAGGAGAAATAGGGGTCGTTGGTGTCAATTCCTATCTCGAAGACAGTGGACAATCAATAAACACACAGAAATTTGATTCTGTGGATGTTCAGTCTAGGATAGTCGCTTTGACGGAGCACCGCAACAACAGAAATCAGGAATCTGTAACTAATGCACTAGAAAGGCTAGAAAATGCATGCTCTGGAGGAGAAAATGTGATGGAACCTATGATTGAATCTGTCAAAGTAGGGGCGACAATTGGCGAAGTTAACGGAGTATTGAGGTCAGTATTCGGCACCTGGACTTCTCCAAGCGGGGTGTAACATGAATGATGTGTCGGTCGATCACATAGGCATTGCTTCCGAGTCCATTGAGTCGGCTAGTGGCTTCTGGGAACTACTTGGATTCAAACAGAATGCCGAGCACGTGAATGAAGAACAGGGCGTTCGAATCAAAATGCTAGAGGGATCTGGGTCATCAGCAAAAATCGAGTTGCTTGAACCATTGGGGCCGAACACCCCCATTGGGAGGTTCATATCCAAGAAAGGCGAAGGTATTCAACAACTGGCTATCAGGGTCAATGATATCGAATCAACGATTACACAGTTGATTGCCTCAGGTGTGAGGATGATAGATAAACAGCCCGTAGGGGGGGCATCTGGGAGCATTATCGCATTCGTCCACCCATCATCTACGGGTGGTGTCCTTGTCGAATTGGTAGAGCATAACAATTGACAAGCATCAAAAAGGACTCCTAATACGGGGCGTCATGAAGACCTCTATGAGTCGGCTTCACGTGTGTGAATTGTTGACTTCGCAAATCGTTTCTAACGAAGTCGGGTTTCTCTCAGAAACGCTAGGTAATCTGCGTGATTCAGGAGAAATTTCCAATGATGCTTATCTTGAAGCCGGGAGCATTCAGGGAGGGCTGTCCCTGATTGCAAGTCTGATTGACCAGGAAGTCTCCGATGATGAAATTCAAATGCAGTTAGATCAGTTGATTACCAGAGCGCTCAGGATTAGCACAAACTATCCAGAGATGGATCAAAAGATAGAGGACTACAGGCAATAGTATTCGCGTAGTATTATTATACGAATACTTATCAATGGTCACTCGACCCGATTGATGTGCCTAAAGTGAGCCTTGACATACCTTCCGAACTGCTAAGCGACCTCCGAGATCATGTTGGTGACGACAAGAAATTCGTTTCACTTGCAGATGCCGTAAGGACCGCGTGTAGAAAACTCCTCGACCAATTAGATGCGATTGATGAGATGCACGGTAGAACTAGGAGGAAATCGGATGAATGATGTTCCGAGCAAGCAACAGGCTGTATCCGCAGTTGATACTCTGGTGAGATACATCGAGTCTGCAAAAGGTGAGCTTAGGGAGGGGCTTGCTAGAACTCCTGAAAGGGTAATCGAATCTTTTGTGGAAATATATTCAGGATATTCAGGTGATGCGGAATCCATTCTCAATGCCACATTCAACTCCGAGGGCTATGATGGGATTGTACTTTTGAAGAATATTGAGTTCCACTCGGTTTGTGAACATCATTTGCTACCGTTCTCTGGAAAGGCCCACATTGCTTACATTCCCGTAGACAGGATTGTAGGAATTAGTAAACTAGCACGACTACTGAACCTTCACTCAAGTCGGTTGCAGAACCAAGAGAGGTTGACCAAGGGGGTCGCTGACGATATAGAGAATATTATGGCACCTTTGGGTTGTGCAGTGATACTAGAGGCGTCTCATGACTGCATGCAATGCCGAGGAGTGGCAAAACAGAATGCCGTGATGACTACCAGCGCGATGCGTGGTGTGTTCTTCGAGAAATTGGAAGCCCGTGGAGAGCTGTTGCAACTCATTAACAACCAGTCTGACAGGTGATTGTATGGTACTGTTACCCACTGGCCCGAATCTTGAACAAATTTTCCCCATAGTAGAGATATTTCACAGCATCCAAGGAGAGGGGCATCATACAGGGATATCGTCAGTGTTCATTCGATTCGGTAGGTGCAACCTCAGATGCCCGTGGTGTGACACCGAATTCGACGAGTGGGATGACATGACGCTGGGGCAGATCATAGATGATGTGAGCAAGTTCGATTGCGACAGAATCATCTTGACTGGGGGGGAACCAGCACTACAGGACCTACCAACGCTGTGTGGAGCTCTAAGGGCAACAGGATACCACATCAGTATCGAGACCAACGGAACTGTAGCGATACCTGATGGAATCATCGATTGGATATGCGTCAGTCCGAAGGACCAGGAATATCCCGACGTTGCAATCAGGCAAAGGGAGGGGGATGAATTGAAGGTCGTTTACCTCGGACAAGACATGTCGATGTACGACGACCTGAAAGACGGTTTCGAACACCTGTACCTACAACCCTGCTATGTCGAGGGTGAAAGCGTTGAATGGAATGGCCTCAACTTCCATGCTACCTTCGAACAGATTAGATTGAATCCGGAATGGAGGCTTTCTCTCCAAACACACAAGTGGATGTGCGTTGAATGAACAGAGTGGTGATGGCACTCAGTGGTGGTATGGACTCGACCTCGCTGCTACTGCGTATGTTAGCACAGGGGGGCGAGGTTACCTGTATCTCCTACGATTACGGGCAAAAGCATGTAATAGAGCTTGAACGAGCGTCTACAAACGTCGATTACCTTCGTTCTAAAGGATACAAGGTCGAGCATGTCGTGGCTGACCTATCTAGTGCTATGTCACTCTTCGACTCCACCCTAACCGATTCTGAAAGATCTGTTCCCGAGGGCCACTACGAGGAGGAACAGATGAAGCAGACCGTGGTGCCTAATCGAAACGCAATATTTACGTCAATCCTCTACGGGTACGCCCTGTCTGTCTCTGCCAAGGAGAATGTAGATGTCTCCGTGACATTGGGAGTGCACTCTGGTGATCACGTAATCTACCCTGATTGTAGGCCGGAGTTCTACGATGAATTGATGCGCGCATTCAAGACTGGGAACTGGGGTTCTGAGAGAGTCACCGTCAATCTTCCGTATGTTGACGGAGACAAGGAGAGTATCCTCAGGGATGCCCTGATTTCATGTGATTCCTTAGGACTCGATTTCGATACAGTATTCAGGAATACAAACACCTCGTACAATCCCGATGAGTTCGGGCGTAGTTCTGGAAAGACCGGTGCTGATGTGGAGAGGATACTAGCCTTCCACGCGATTGGTAGGAAGGACCCTGTTGAATACGTTGACGACTGGAATACCGTTCTTGATCACGCTATCGAGACTGAAAGGCAACATGAGGCTATACTATGACCGCTTCCACACCAAGGCCGAATTCTGAAAGGGATGCAGAGTGGCGTTCTAGGCTAACCGCGCTGCAATACCACGTTACTAGGGAAGCAGGCACAGAGATGCCTAACACTGGCATATACAACATGGAGGAAAGGGATGGTTGCTACAACTGCTTATGCTGTGGCCATATACTATTCACTAGTGAGATGAAGTATCAGTCCGGATGTGGTTGGCCCGCATTCCATACAGAGCATCCTGATGCTGGAATATCGAGACTGGAGGACAAAACCCATGGCATGGCTAGGGTCGAGGTCAGGTGTGGTTCATGTGATGCTCATCTAGGTCATGTATTCCGCGACGGCCCCTCTGAATTCGGAGGAGATAGGTACTGTATCAACTCAGCCAGCGTGGATTTCATCCAGGAGGCTAATCATGACGACTAAGATACGCAGATGGGTTGAGACGGATACTGGACATAGAATCCCTAACCACAGTAGCAAGTGCAGAAACATGCATGGGCATAGATACAGATGGGAAGCTGAGCTAGAAGGTGATGTAGTCACCGATGTCGGAGCATCAGAAGAGGGAATGCTGATAGATTTCGCTGACATCTCAATGATTCTCATGCAGCACATCCACGATGTGGTCGATCACGCGTTCATCGTTTACGAGGGGGATACTAGGGCTCTAGAAGCTCTATCTTCGATGGGAGATGGACATAGGACTCTGGTCGTTCCATTCATTCCAACTGCCGAGAACCTAGCCAAGTGGGCGTTCGAACTAATCGAACCTCACATCTCGTCGGCATATGGGAATATACTCAGATTGCACTCATTCCATGTCAGGGAAACTCCCAAGTCTTGGGCTACTTGGAGTCCTTGAGGGTCATTTTCCCCGACTCTTGTCTTTCTTCCGACTAATCCTCTTCGAAAGCATCTGCAGCCTCTGTGATGACCCCTAGCAATCTGTGAATCTCATCGTCCTTCGGCAACCCCCTCATTATGACTCTGACTAGAGTTTCCTCAATTCCTTTTCTT
Organism: Methanobacteriota archaeon; assembly: GCA_004195715.1. Taxonomy (GTDB): domain Archaea; phylum Thermoplasmatota; class Poseidoniia; order Poseidoniales; family Thalassarchaeaceae; genus Thalassarchaeum. Next base: position 27,670 of record PSPX01000006.1, read on the forward strand.
TTGTGGTCCTTGGTAGGCATAGATCCTACCAACCTAGATACCTCAGATCTGAATGTATTCCTAAGGTCAGAATCCAATAACCTATTTCCTGTTCCCGATGGCTGAATGGTATCTGAATTCACGTACCAGCTGAAACAGATGATTGAAACAGCATGGCTGAGATTCAGAATGGGGTAACCCTCCCAGGTGGGTATCGTGACTAATAGGTCACACATTCTCAACTCCTCGTTCAGAAGTCCCTTGTCCTCTGGTCCGAATACCATAGCAACTCTGCCATCTGTTCCTGAAAGCCTTTCTGGCAGTTCCTCTGGCAGTAGAAAATGCCTCATGACAGTCTTGTTGCCATCCTCTCTCTTACCAGAGGTTCCGATTACTATCGAACAGTCACTAGTCGCATCTGCGATTGTGCTCACGAGTTTTGCCGAATCTAGTACTGACTGCGCGTTCTTAGCGCGGTTCCTAGTCTCCTCAGACCACTCTTCAGACCTACCGACCACTCTCAAATCGGTGATTCCAAAGTTAAGCATGGATCTGGCGACTGCCCCAATGTTGCCATCGTGCCCGGGATTGACCAATACTATGCACAGGTTCTCGTTCCCAAGAGGCAAAGGGACTTTTCTGTGGTTTCCCATGACTGGCGCATGCAGTCATCTTTCAAGAGGATGGCCTCAATCTGTACGGCGTTGCCTGTAGCGCGTGATGTACCCGGCTATCCAATTCCTCATCCTCTTGTTATCGACGTCACTGTACTCTGAGACAAGGTGCTTGTTGGTATCGAAGTCGTCAGTGAACTGATCTGGATATATCTCAAGTAGTCTGAGTGCCCTAATCTTGATGAAAGATGGTCTGATGTTACCCATGCTCAGGCCTCCAGTAGTTTCACTTCGATTGGGAAGCCTTCCTCGCGCGTGCAGACTACGCGAATCTTGCGCGGAGGATGTTGCATACCACGAGACCAGATTGCATGGTTCACAGCCTCGTCAATCCAAAGGTCCTCATCATCTGTCATCTTCATGTGACGGGAGACGTGAATCCGGATTTCTGCAATGGCCCGGTTAGCGCGCCGAGTACGCGGAACATTCCATGCAGCACGCAGTGGTATCGTCATTTCCTTCACCTCAGCCAATCAATCACCTCTGTAGCTTGGATCGGCGCCACATATGGCGCTTAGGATGAGAATTTACCCTGCGATTGGTGCGAAGCATCACCCACACGGGAACTCGGCGATTCTGTTTAGTGACTTTCTGAAGTCTCTGTTTCTTGGCAAATGGTTTGTTACTAGACATCATACCACCTCAGAACCCAGATAGCCCGGGATATCTCTCCTCTGCGCTGCCACGAATCGCATGAGCAGCGTCGTCTAGTATCGATTGTCCAGAACCAGTCAGAATCTTACCTAGGTTGACAGTTCCGGCAAGATTGTGCTTACTGTCAATCAGTTCGCATGCAGATAACTGCTGGAGAATGGTTCTAGCGATTTTTCTGGACCCAGAAACCGCACGGTTCTGCTTGACCCCCCTGTCCTTGGGACCTCCGAACTGCTGGGCCATGTGGTTGGCCCCAATCGGCCCCATCAACCCTACCTTTCTGAGAACTGCTGCTGAGCGGACGTACCACCAATCATCCTGGACTGGTGGCCTCTCCCTGTGACTGCCCGTCTTGACGTAATCAGCCCATTCCGGCGGAGACACCTGGTCCATGTCCTGCAGCCGGGTTGCTAACTCGGCTATCAGCAAATCAGCAGGGACATCGTGGTATGTGGTCATTTACTCACCGTGCGGACCGGCCGTCCTAGAGACCATATTTAATCGTGATGACCATTGATTTGCCACTGCGTGGCAGCATAGGTGCCTGAGTTGCGCCTCCAAGTATTGAAATCTCGGACTCAGCACGAGGTGTCATGCGCAAGTCCCTGTCGCGCAACCCTAACATGCTGAGGACGATGATTGGGATAGGTATGGTGCTAATTCTAGTACTGGGATACGCAGTGTATTCGAATACTGTCGACTCTGAGTATTATGGCTATTCGACGACAAATGAGCCTATTATACTGCAAATGGAAGAAGAAGTAGAAGGGGAGGCGAAGTGGCAGACGACTTCTGATGGGGCATTGACATGGATCAACGTGACTGTATATGGGGTTTCCGTGGGCAATACAATCAGAGTCGAAACGTCAGGGGTGGAATGGTATCATTCCCTCCTGTTAGGTGCGCCCGATGCAGATAATTTCAACTGCGGGGAATGGAGTGAGGTATCAGAGTCATGTGTACTGGCCAGAGCTCACGAGGTACAAGTCGAGAACGACAATATGACAGTCAGGGGCCTTGTCACGCTGGAGCTTCCTATTGACGGATTGGGATATCTGCAGAGTGAAGATTCAGACAGTGCAGAAGCCGAGGCTCTGAGTCTGATTGCAGATAGTCAGGATACAGTGTCATGGAAGGTTTCTGTGCTGGATGATGATGGGATTGTGAGTTCACAAGGCATCAACCTGACTATGGAGGTCGTCACTCATGAAATTGTATCCGTTAGTGAATTCAAACTAGACCCCATACAGGAATCTGTATACAGCTTCGCTACCTTGGTCGGTTGCTTCTCACTATTGCTGGCCCTCCCTTTGATGGTGTACTACTCTGCGATGTACAAAGCCAAGAGAGATGAGCGTATCAGAGCCGAGGCGCCCGAGCCAGAACAGTGACTACTCCTCCGAGTCCAAACCCAAACTCGAACTCGGAGGGAGGAGTTTTCCCGATGGATCATATCTGGACGATACATTCCACTCGCCTTTGAATGATGTTTGCCTGACTATTGCTAGGCCGTCAGATACTAATAGATTCACAGAAGCTTGCAGCCTCTCATCAACTGGGGCTATTCTTTCATGGAAGGTAGCATCCATCAAGCGGCAAATTTCTCTGAATTGATTAGTTCCATCCATCAGTTCCCAAAGTACTGAATTCATATCATCCATAGGTCGGCGGACCTCTTTTGGTGCTCGCAATATTCCAGATATTAGGGCCTCGAATCCAGATAGGGATTTAGGGATTCTAATAACGACTTGTCTTCCGGTTACACCGAGTCTTTCGGGATGTGGACCGGGAGGGCCTCTGTGACCCCACCACACAGGAGCTCTGGTAGGAAATGCCTCATCTGTAATCAACATCAGAGAAACACCCATGCCACCATTGTAAGCATTGAACTGATGCCTATGAGTGCAGACAATCTAACTAGTCCTTCCCTATCAGTGAAATTGCTAAGGTACCACGTGGAAACGCCTGCAATGGCACAAACCAGTAACAGCACCTCACTGCCTTCCGGCAAATTCTGCAAATCAATCCCTCAGCGTTTACTCCTGAGGTACTCGGCTGAATCGATGAGGGATCGTGCCATATCACGAATCCTTAGATTCAATTTCTCGTCGACTAAATCTCCGTTTTCATCAAAAGCCGAACGGACATTGCCTACTGCAACCTGCTCAGGTACGACCCAACCGTGTATCCAACGAACTGAAATCCTCATGTGATTAAGCGTATTCGAATTCGACTGACCTCCGAGTGTACTCATCAAGGCAAATGACTTGTTGGATGTCTGGTCGTACGACAAGAAATCCAAGTTGTTCTTCATAACTCCGCTCATGGTACCATGATACTCGGGACTAGAAAGAATGAATGCATCTGATGATAAAGCGGTGTTCTGAAACGACTTAACAGATTCATCATCCCAGCAGCCCTCTTCTCCGACGAACGGTAGAGGACTCGAATTATCCCATTTCACGCACTCGGCTCCCATAGACTCACAGTGCTTGAATGCTATCTCCAACAATCTACCATTGGCCGAATCAGTTGAGAATGTCCCACAAATCCCCATCACTCTAATTGCCTCGGCCATGGGGTTACGAAGACGCGTTACGCCTTGAATGCAAGGGTCAAAGCAGTATCAGGTTCAGAGAATGTTTAACCCATATGCGCCAAGGCGAAAGCGTGGTCAAACCCACCGTAATCGACTTGCTCGAAGAAGCCTCTACCAAGGCATCCTCAGGAGACCTAATGGGAGCCATGGAATCATACGGCAGAGCCATCGATATAGATGCGAAGAGTGCATCGGCTTGGTACGGCATGGGAGTCATGCAAGCCAAGCGGGGTAATACGGCAGATGCCGTATCAGCATTCGACCATGCCCTCGATTTGAATCCGGACCATGCCCCAACTAATGCTAACCTAGCGGTACTGCTTGAAGGTTCAGATCCAGTTAGAGCTTCCGAATTAGCAAGAAGGGCGCTTCTGACTATATCTGATTTGGAGGACTTAGATAGAATAGCCGCCATGCACCCAGTTGATGATCCTCCTCTACTGATTTCCAAAGTTACTGTAGAAGAAGAAATTATCGAAGAGGCTCCGATGCTTGAGTCCAACCCAGTTGATGAAGAGCCGCCCCTGCTGCAATCAACCGCAGTACTCCGGGACATCGAAGAAGTTCTTTCCGAGGCTCGTATACACCTTCAAAGCGGAACTTTTCAAGAAGCTCTCGATTCTATTCAGCCGCGTTTGGAAGGGGATGCCTCATCCAACCACGAACTCTGGTCAATATGCGGAGTCTGTCTCTCTCAATTGGGACATGACGAAGACGCGATACAAGCCATAGAATACGCCATATCTATCGGTGAAGACGAGGCTAAGATGCATTTCAATCTCGCGCAGTTGCTACGAAAATCCGGACGTGTGGAAGAAGCTATGCAATCACTCGCGAACGCACTGCTATCTGATCCTGCCCATATCAACAGCCTTGTGGCCAGAGGTGAGATTTTTGCAGATAGGGGAGAATACGATATAGCTGTGCAGAATTGGCGTCGAGTTGTTACGATAGATCCTGAGAATTCGATAAATAATCGGTTGGTAGAATTAGAGGAGAAGGAATCTCAAAAACTCGATGATTTGAGTTCGGAAGTAAAGTTAGAGGTAGATGAGATCAGAGATGACGAGCAAGTCGAGCCATCCTTTGTAGAAACCAAGTCATACAAGATAACGAAAGCTCAAGAATTGACTGAAAGCGGAGAACACGTAGCCGCAGTAAATGCTTGGAAGGAATTGCTCGAAGAAGATAACCAATCTGCGCAGATATGGCATGGTCTGGCTGATGCGCTGTCGGTGGCAGGACATGTAGACAGAGCTCAACAGTGCCGACAGAGGGCAAGTTTTCTCGAACGGGGAGAGCAGCGTGCTTTACTCGAGACTGACGCAGAGACAGAGGCTGATCTGATTGAGGCGGCTATTGAGGCTGAGCGGATTGGCTCACGTCTACCGCCCAGTGAAGAGGAGAGTGTGAATGTCTGCATCGAGTGGTACAATAAGGGCTTGAATATGCTGACCGAGGAGAACGGGTTGGAGGCACTGAATTGTTTCGAGAGGGCAATCGGAGGGGCGCCTAGAGAGGAACGGGAGTTGAGGATTAGAGCTCAGAACGGTAGAGGGCACGCACTGTACCAATTGACTAGGTATCCTGAGAGCATACAAGCATACCACGCTGCGATCTCTATGGATCCCGCAGGAGTTACTGGAAGATCCCTATACAACATGGGGTCATCATATGCTGCCGTCGAATTGTACTCAGATGCCATCAAGTGCTTCGAACAGGCCCTTGGTAGGGGCCTCGATACGGATGATACTGCTGTATGTAAGACTCAAATCAACCGCTGCAGATTGTTACACAAAGAGCAGCAGAAGCGTCAGCGTCAGGAAGCCTGACGCAACTGCTTCCTCCAAAATCTCATCTTACTCCTAGAGGGCACAACGCTGACGCTGACTGATTTACTGGTCGGCGTATTACTCCCTTCGGCAACACTACCAAGAGGTATCAGGGAGTTGGCTTCAGGGAAGTACGTTGCCACATTACCCCGTGGAATGTCGTACTGCACTACTCGCCATAATTCTGAATTCCTAGTTGTCCCATCGAAGTGAGAAGAGATGTCTACCATGCTACCTTGGGAAATCCCTGTATCCTGCATGTCTTCACCGTTCATCAAGACGACTCTGCGGGCATTCTTAATCCCTCGATATCTATCATCCAAGCCGTATACGGTTGTGTTGTACTGGTCATGTGATCTGATTGTCATCATGATGAATTGGCCGGGTGGGGCGGAGGCCCGAGTAATCGGATGCACTCTAAAATTGGCCCTTCCTGAATCAGTGTTGAAGGTCCTACCGTCGCGTGGTGCGTTCGGGAGATAGAATCCAGCATCCAGCTTAATTCGGTCATTATACGACTCGAATCCAGGTACAGTAGACTCGATGAGATTCCTGATTAGACCGTAATCCTCAGATAATTCGTGCCAGAGTATTCCTGAATTACCTATGCGGGTTTCCAAGGCGGAGGCAATGCCCGAAACGATGGCGGGTTCAGAACGTAGTTTTTCAGAGGCAGGCTTAGCGGAACCCTTGGAGGCATGCACCACTCCCATCGAATTCTCCACCGATACAGATTGATAAATTCCATTAGACGACAAATCCCTCTCTGATCTGCCAAGACACGGTAGTATCAGTGCCGTACGACCAGTAACCAAGTGAGAACGATTAGGTTTGGTGGAGATTTGTACTGTTAGACTGCATTGCTCTATAGCCCCGGAAGTGGCTGCAGTGTCTGACATAGCTGAAACGAAATTGCCTCCCATTGACAGGAAGACACTGGCCTTGCTATCGTTCATTGCCAACACGGAATTCACAGCGTCGAGGCCGGGTTTGTTTGGAGGATTGATGCCGATAGAACTGCGGATTGAATCCAAGAATCCCGCAGAAGGATTGTGATTAATTCCTACAGTGCGATCGCCCTGTACGTTAGAATGGCCCCTTACTGGGCACACTCCTGCACCGGGCCTCCCTATGTGGCCACCAAGAAGAAGTACGTTCATGATCTCCTGTATAGTTGCTACCGAATTGCGATGCTGGGTCAGGCCCATTGCCCAGCAGACGATGGTAGATTTAGATTCACGCACCGCTCTACCAAGATACTCTATCTCCTGACGAGATACGCCCGCAGAATCTGAGATATCTGACCACTTCGAGCTCCTCACAGATTTTTTGTAGTCCTCGAATCCATGAGTATAGTCGGCGATAAAATCCATGTCGACTTCGCCCCCTGATATGATGAGTTTAGCTAGCCCCCTGAAGAGTGCCAAGTCGCCATTCACTGCCACAGGGACGTGCAAGTCTGCAATTGAGGTGCCTGAACCGAGCATTTCTAGGAGGTCCTGAGGATGTTTGAACTTCCTCATACCTGTCTCGAGCAGTGGATTGATGCTGACTATCGAGGCTCCTGCTCGCTTGGCATCCCTTAGAGCTGTGAGCATGCGAGGGTGATTTGTACCTGGATTCTGCCCGACCACAAGAATCAGGTCGGCCTTGGTGAAGTCATCCAATGTGACTGTGCCTTTACCTATGCCAATAGAGTCGCCCAACGCGACACCAGAGGACTCATGGCACATGTTAGAGCAATCGGGGAGGTTGTTGGTACCAAATCTCCTAGCGAGCAACTGCCACAGGAAGGCTGCCTCGTTACTGGTTCTACCAGAGGTGTAGAATATCGCTTGGTCTGGATCCTTTAGCGAAGACAGCTCTTCTGCAATCAACTGGAAAGCATCTTCCCATGATATCTCCTCGTAATTGTCTGATTGTGGATGCAGGATCATCGGGTGCGTCAGTCTGCCTTGTGAGTTCAGCCATCTATCTGACTTCCTAGATAGATTGGCGACTGTCCAGCGGGACCAGAATGATGGATCTGCCCGTTCCCTCGTACCCTCGTCGGCGACAGCTTTGGCCCCGTTCTCGCAAAATTCGAAGTGAGTCCGATGGTCATCCGGATCTGGCCACGCACATCCGGGACAATCGAAGCCATCGAAACGATTTACCTTGGAGAGGTTGGAAATGGATTTTATTACCCCCATACGACTCAGTCCGTGATACATCGTCGATACCACCGCTGGAATTCCAGCCGCCACTTGCTTCGGAGACGATATCTTCGGAGACTTCTCTTTGACCGGAGTCAGGTGCTCGACCTTCTTGCTCACGCCACTCGGACGCAGGTCGCTTACATCAGGGTCTCGCTGTGTGACCGGCAGATTGTGGCATCTCGACCCTGCCACTGCCGCTGAACACAGTCATTCTGGTTTCAGCGGCGAACGAAATCAATGTCATACCGTGCTCATTTGCCATATCTACGGCAAGGCTGCTGGGAGCTCCAACTGAGATGAATACAGGGAACCCTGCTCTGAGAGCCTTCTGCACTAATTCGAAGGATGCTCTGCCTGATACCACCACCATTTCCTCCGTAATCGGGATCTGTCCAAATTTGACTGCGTTGCCGATGAGTTTGTCCATTGCATTATGGCGGCCGATATCCTCATGAGCATCAATAACTATCCCTCCACGTAGTACTCTGGCACAGGCGTGGGTCCCTCCTGTAAGCTTGAATGCATCCTGATGTTTACCGAGATTCGTCACGGCGTTAGAGACATCCTGTTGATTAACTTTGAATGACTCACTGAGAGGGTGTCCATGGACATGCAGAAGATTCGAAATCGAATCCTTACCGCAGATACCACATGATGAGGTGATGGTCGACCTTCTGACATGCTCATTGGGTTCAAAATTTGCATCTCCAGTCAGATGGGCAGTTATGGTGTCCTCCGTCGCATTCACTTCCGTGACATGATCTATCGAGTCTATGATTCCCTCAGAATGTAGATACCCCAGTATCAATAGCTCGTCCTGACCCGGAGTCCTCATTGTCAACCCTAAGGACTGCTCGTCCATTCCTAGGATAGATACTGCCATGGATAATGCCGCCTCAACAGAGACGATGTCAGGCTCGCGCGTACTCCGACCGGATACGAGTCTGACTACTGGCTTCTCCTCTGTGCCTTCCACGCTCCGCGTATCGCGTTCATCGTATTGGGTTATGGCTTGAGTGAGATGGTTTCCGCAACCGTTGAAATACCCCTGTCGACAGGCGGGTACCATGGGAATACTCGGAGGTGAGGGGTTCAGTCTACCCGTTGTTACTTCTACTGAAGTTGTTGACGTGCAGATTGAGTTCACCGAACCTGCCAAGCAGGCAATGAAATCCACCATGGGCGGAGACGGGACTACGCATGTGGTAATCATCAGCGCCGAATCAGGGGGATGTTCTGGATATATGTACGACATGCAGATAGTCGAAGACCCTAATGACGATTCTTTCCAGCGTATGGACGTCGGTGGTTTGACAGTGCTCGTCCACAATAAGGACAGCGAAATGCTTAGTGGTATCCGCGTAGATTACAAAGACACACTTATGGGTGGCGGGTTTCAAATCGACAATCCTAACGCGGACCGTTCTTGCGGTTGCGGCCAGTCATTCGGTTGAGCGCATGCCACCACTGGATCTACATCCTGTTGCGGAGGTAATACCTTCTCCATGTAGTGTCAGTGTACTCAAGGGAGATACCGCCATAGTACACCTGAATAGAACATTGACTGTAAAAACTTCAGAAATTCAATTCAGTGACAGAGTGGACGGATTGCTTTGCAACGCCAACGGACGAATTCTGGATAGGCTGATGGTCTGCAACCTCGGAGAAGAGATCCTCCTTATTGGCAATCACGGGGTCGGTGACAACACACGCGAGAACCTCATCCAAGGAATTCCTTGGGATGAGGAAATCACAGTGATGAACGGTGATGCAGCAATCACTCATCTGAGACTTGTTGGCAGGGCTGTTAACAGGTGTCTCGCAGGACTCGGTATAGATCCATTGGAAATCAGTGAAAACCGGTGGATCGAATACGGGAGTGCTTTAGTTTCGCGCACTGAATATAGTGAGTCGTCAGTAATCGAAATCCTAGTGCCATCGGCAGAGCTTGTTGCCTTCACCGCCCTATTACATGAAAACGGTGCCATATCATCAGATAGAAACAGATGTGAAAGTCTCCGTATAGAGCTCGGAATACTCGATCACAGGGAGATGAATTCAGCATTCCTACCCTTTGAACTGGGCCTGGGACACATGGTCAACCTCAACAAGGGATGCTATCCAGGGCAGGAGATTCATGCTAGAATGGACAGTCGGGGAAAGGCTTCTCGCGGTATTGTGAGACTGCATCTGCCTTCTGACGTGACCGTTGGAAAGCACAAGGTGGCCGGGGTAGGCAACATCACAGTCACAGCATCTGCAAAAGCGTTCGAAGGATCCGTGGCCCTTGCCGTAGTGCCTCTTCCGGCAATTGCTCTTGAAGAGTTGGAACTGGGAGACGGTTTGATTGCGGCAATGCAGTCACTCTGACTCAATACTATCAAATTTGAATATCTCCCCTTTGTCCACCCACTCCGACAAGGGCATTAGAGGTGAGAGCCGCAACGTTCCTAGATTTCTGGTGAATAGATACACTGTGGGGTCATACTCCTCAACCATCTGCATTTGAAACGCCTTCCTGACTCCTTTACCTCTAGAGTGGAAAAAACTCAATTCCACAATTACTCCGATGATGGTTGCAGTATAGAGAACCAGTAGTACACTCAATGAGAATACCACGGGGTCACCAAACAACTCATTCGACCGGAATTGACTGCCGTAAAGCAATTGCCGGGTAATCAGGAAAACTAGGCCTACACCGACAAGGGGACCTAGGGCGTCCTCCACAAAGGTGTCCATGGGGATCAATCGTCGTTTGGTTGGGTCAGCAAACACAAGGGCGTTCGCAGTAGCGGCCCTGATTACGGATGTAATAGATACCAACACTATGTAGACCGTTCCACTGACTAGAAAAATCTCTCGGGATCCTAAAGGAAGATAGAGTACTACGAGATATGCGAATAGTCCTAGGAAGACGGTGATTGGGAGTCTGTGCACTGAAGTCAGAACTCGGTCTAGTTGCTTGGCTCCGTCATCTAAGCGCGGTATCCCAATGATTTCCCATCGTGTAATACTCTGAAGCAGCTTAGCAGATTTGGCAAGCGCTCTCTTGTCTATCATAATCCATTCAATCGCCCTCAGCACAGGCATCAGAGGGATTGCAATTACTGCCGCGAAAAGACCAAGCACGGGCCAGACAATCAGACTTGGGAGCAGCAGGAAGTGCTGGATTCTTAGAGGATGAAACAAATTAGATTCTATTCTAGCTTGTCTCTCGGGGTCTATCATGAATCTACGCGCCTCGGCATCCAATTCTGCTCTGTACCTGCGCAGTGGAATACCAGCATCCAACACACTGCGAACTTTCTCCATGTAGTGCTCGTGCTCCGGTTCGGAGCCGACCCACCACTTCCAACCCACGGATAGTGGAAGGGCCAGAATCAAGGGAGATAATAGAATGAGAGTTGAGGTTACCAATGCCTCGGAAGTTGCAACCACGCCTCGTGGTCGTCATTCCCCCCAATAACCAAGCGGTGCCAGAAGAGGTGGTGAGCAGAATCACTGACAATTGGAGAATCGCCGTGAAACCTCAACCCAATCGACAACTTCCCACCATGCATCGATGTATGTTGCTCTGCCTGGGCCGTACTTCTTGTAATACGCATGCTCCCATACATCGAGTCCGAGTATAGGATTGCAGAATCCGTCCATCAGGGGATTGTCCTGATTGGGGCTCGAACAGACACATAGTCCTCCGTCCTTCACTCCAAGCCAAGCCCATCCGCTACCGAATCTAGTCATAGCAGCCTTATGGAATATCGACTTGAACTCATCGAATGAGCCAAACGAGGAATCGATAGCAGCAGCGAGGTCCCCGGATGGGGCACCGCCGCCGTCGGCGGACATCGCCTCCCAGAACTGGCAATGATTCCACCAACCTCCGCCATTGTTCCTAACAGCCGCGATGTCGTTATGCTTAGAGAGTAATTCACCAATCGTCTTACCTCCTAGCCCGTTGGCTTCAATTGCAGCGTTCAGATTGTTGGTGTATCCGTTGTGGTGCTTTGAGTAGTGTATTTCCATTGTCAGCGCATCTATGTGAGGTTCCAATGCGTCGTAGTCGTAAAGCAGATCTGGTAGTTCAAAGGTCATCTGTCAAACGCAACCAGTAGAATGCTAAGAACTCTCCCGAATAGTTGGAAGGGGGCTCTGGGGAACCTTGATTGAAGTCCTCGGGCGCAAAGGGTGCATGGGTAGGATTGCTGTAACTGACGGAATGGCCGGTGCAGCCGTGTCCATACTAGAGAATGCTGGACACGAAGTGGTACTCAGGCATTACGAAGTCGAAGAATTGCGAACAGGGGTACTAGCGGATTTTGACGCTGTGGTGATACGCAGCGCAACGAAGATGACTTCAGAGGCAATCGAAGCATCATGCAGTGGAGGTAGACTGGGATTCATCGGAAGAGCCGGGGTAGGGGTTGACAACATCGACATCATGTCGGCTACTACGAACGGGGTCGTGGTATGCAACACCCCAGGGGCTTCTACAAAGAGCGTAGTGGAGTTGACAATTGGACACCTGATAGCATCGACTAGGTTCGTTGCTAGAGCAGACAGGACCCTCAGATCGGGAGACTGGGCCAAGAAGCACCTCAGAGGCAGTGAACTGGGAGGGAAGCGTCTCGGACTGATTGGATTTGGTAGAATTGCCCGTGGAGTGGCCGAGCTGGCCCATGGATTCGGGATGGAGGTCAACGCATTTGACCCGTACGTCTCAGCCGAGCAAACAGACGAGCTAGACTGCTTAATGCATGACAATGTGGATAGCCTATTCAGGGCATGTACACACATTTCAGTCCATTGTAACCTCTCCGAGGACACACACCACCTAGTGAATAGAGAGAGGTTGGCTATGATGCCTGATATAGGAGCTGATGGCACAGCCTGCGGAAGCCACATAGTGAACTGTGCCCGAGGAGGGATAGTAGACGAGTCCGCAGTTCTTGATGCTCTAGATTCGGAGGTACTTTCAAGCGCTGCCTTGGACGTATTTGAGGTCGAGCCTGCTATTGGGAATCTCCTGCTGCAACACGAACGATTTCACGGGAGTCCGCACATTGGAGCTGCTACTCTCGAAGCCCAAAACAGAGTGGGGACTGAGATGGCTGGGCTGTTAGTAGCGTTTTTTAACGGCGAAAGGCCGAAGTCTGCAATCAACTGAATACTCATTCGATACTATGCATGCGCACCAACGAATTCTGTAATGCAGACAGTTCTTGAGGAATGACTATTCCTGAAATTGGGGATTTCAGTGAAAGACCAGAATCCTTCTTCAACTTCCATACCATCGAATTGAATTCTGAAATTATTGGTGTTAATGCCCTCAGGGCTTCGGCGTCTTCAACATTGACTATCGCAGGCAGGCGAGGGAAGGAACGTACATCCACAGCGCTGCTGTCATAAAGTGTAGTAGACAGATAGTGACTGAAGAACGGACAAATGGGAGATAACGCACTCAATAGGTCCCTGACGACCCTATGCAGCGTCCAAGCAGCCGATTCGTCTCCATCATAGAGGCCCGACTTCGACATCTCTAACCAGTGACTCGGGAATACCCCAGTCCCGAATCCCTTGAGTGACTGGGCTGCTGTGTATATGTCGATCTTTGACCATGCATCTTCTACGCGTGCCATCATGGCATCGAACTCCGACAGAATCCACTGGTTCTCCGGGGACAAATCTACAGGAGGTGTGTCTAAATCATCGGGCACATCGAACTGGCTGGCGAATCGCGCTACGTTGAACATCTTGGTCAGGACACCGAAATACTTGGATTCAATCTCCTCTGGATTAATGTGGAAGTCGTCACCGACTTGGGCATCACAGGCCTTCCACAGTCGAAAGCACTCGCTTCCAATCTTATTCGCCCTGAGCTGAACCTGCTTGCCGTCTGGCCCTCTTATCTTCCATGAACCAGTCCTGCCTCCAGCTCCGCACTCTAGGACAGAGTCAGCATCTATACCATTGCCAAGGGACTTGGACATCTTTCGTCCCCAAGGGTCCATCCCTAAACCGTCCACCCAAATATTCTGGAATGCTGGCTGGTCGAATAGTAACGCACTCTTTAGCAAAGTGTAGTACAGCCATGTTCTGACTATCTCCTTACCCTGGGGTCTGATCGAAGTGGGAAACGCTCTTTCGAACAATTCTGGGTCACTGATATAGCCTGAAACATACAAATTCGAGTTTGAAGAATCCATCCAAGTGTCAAACACCTTCCCTTCTCCCACCAATTCTCCTAGATCTCCTACCATTGTATCATAAAATCCAATCGATTCACGAGTAACCCTGTCGAGCACCTCTGATCCTGAAGGCGGGGCTTCACGCCAGGGTTGTACGTATGTGCCATGCGGAGGCACTACTATCTTCAAACCGTCTTCAGAATACCATATTGGCACCTCGGTGTGATACCATCTGCGTCGGCTAATAGGCCAGTCAATTGAGATGCCATCCATCCAATCATGCAAGAACTGCCGATTCCGCTCGGGTATGAACGAACTCTGGCTTGAGAGTTGTGATATCCGCTCTAGGATGTGGGTCTGCCTGACGTACCACTCCTTCAAGAGAATAATTTCGACTGGGTTCCCTCCCCGCTCGCTCACTGGAACCTCCTGCATATGCATCTCTGCTGCTGATAGGCGGTCGGCCTCACTAAGAAGCTCAATCGAAGCTGCTCTGGCATCCTCTGCGGACATTCCTGAGAGAGGGCCACTGATACCAGTCATACGACCCTCTAAATCCACAGCAACAAACGGCCTTAGGCCCAATTCCCGGAACACTGCGACATCGTTCTGATCGCCGAACGAACAGACCATCAGAACACCGCTGCCGAAATCCATCTTAACAGAGGGGTGGGTCACAATTTCCACTAATGACTCCCTGTCGGTTACTGGAAGGGGGAGTTGTATGCGCTTACCAACCAGATGTTTGTACCTCTCGTCTTCGGGGTTAACTACGACGACCCCGCAGGCGCAAATCAACTCAGGTCGGGTGGTGGATATCACCACATCCTCTCCGTCTTCTGTAGTCCAACGGACATCGCACAACAGTGTCTCGCGTGTTACCCTCTGAACTTCTGCTTCGGCAATAGTTGTCCCTTCTACCGGGTCGTAAATGTTGGGACGAAGGTCTTCAACTATGTCGCCTCGCTTGAACAGGTCCACGAATATGGATTGGGTCACTGCTCGGTAATCGGGGGCGTCTGTTAGATACTCG
Organism: Methanobacteriota archaeon; assembly: GCA_004195715.1. GTDB lineage: Archaea > Thermoplasmatota > Poseidoniia > Poseidoniales > Thalassarchaeaceae > Thalassarchaeum. The sequence continues at coordinate 42,824 of PSPX01000006.1, forward strand.
TTATCGAAATCACAGGACAAACCCACACGCTTGGCTGTTTCACGCATTGCCTGAGTGTATGGTTCAATGGTCTCAGCACACAGATCAAGGAATTCTCCCCGATCGTACGACCTCATTTTACGACCAAACTTCTTCTCAACTGTGAATTCGATATTGATTCCATTGCGGTCCACACCCCATGGAAAGCGAACCTCCTTCCCAAGCAATCGCTGGCTACGAGCAATGACATCTATCATACTGTATTGAGCCACTGCACCAATGTGCCAGGTTCCGCTGGGGTAGGGAGGGGGTGTGTCGATGATGAATATCTCTCGCTCGCTCTTCGGATTGAAAGAATAACGTTCAGAGTAAGACTCTCCGTAATGACTCTCCTGAATCCTCTTCTCAAGGTCTATTGACCACCTCTTCTCGGGAATTTTTGGTGCACCCATAATACAACCTCGGCTATTTCGCAGGCCTCCCTGAGGAACCCCATTCTTGACCATTCCCGCAATCACGGGTCGGTTCGATATACAGCATCAGTCGGATTACAACTGCGAGGGGTTGAATACCCGCCCTCAAGCAGGTCACTCACGAGAAGTGCATGAGTGCAAGCGACGGCAAGGGCTTCAGGCCCCGAGAAGCCTTGGAACGAGTTAAGACGGAGGCTGCTTCAAGAGTCACCAAAGGCAAGGAAGCCGCAAGCGGCATGGACGCCGAATCTATCAGGGGTGCCGTGAAAAGGACTCCCAATGCGCTGCGACGGGCTCTGTCGGACTCGACTGCGACGGGTATTCTCACCAAGGCCCCTGCATTCACAGTCGTGTTGTGTCTGCTTGTCACGGGATTCTTCACAATGCACTCTGGAGTTCTAGATTGCCGCGATGGTTTCGAATACGACTTTTGTAGTGAAGAATCTGCATTGAACGTGAATGGGGACCTGGCGGTCTACCTGCCCCAAGGTTCCCCAATAACGGCACAGATTGCCGAGGTCGAAAAGGATTGGACCACTAATGTGATGGTGATCTATGTAGAGTCCGAGGACAATAATGTAACGAAAGTTGAGATATTGAATGAAATTGATGCAGTAGAGGGTCAGTTGAACTACGTTAGGGATGACAGGGGGATTAATGACAATATCATCTATGTACTATCTATTTCGACTGTAATCAAAGAAGTAAACTCTAGCGCAGGAAGAGTGGCCAAGGCCACTTTCACAGCACTTGCACAGGCTACAGGAAACGATGAGTTATCCGAGCAGTTCAACGAGACCATAGACGATCAGGAAGATATTATCGGCAGCTACACGATACCGGATGAACAGGAACGCGTAGATCAAATTCTAGGTGAGATGCCCCAGAATGCTCTTGACAAACTAGTCAGGGATGTAGGAAAAGATCTTGACGGGGATGGGGTTTATGAAATTGAGAAAGCCAACAGGTGGAATAGAGCTGTCATTATCATTGGAATCGAAGCGGACACTGATGGTGACGGAATTGATGATGTTGATATCTCAGAACTGATTTTTGACACTCAAGAAACAATAGACGGTCTAGCCCGGGAAAACGATTGGGGAAAGAAGAACCTGACCATGACCCTTACCGGACCTGTACCGATAACGAGTGCTGTGACTGAAGAGTCCTTCAAACTGTTCTGGAAGGTTTTCCCACTGGGTGTAATGGCTGTTGCCCTAGGCCTGTTCCTGTTTCATTGTGACCTCTTGCAGACAGGGAGGATTAGGTTCGTTCAGGGTCTGAAAGTAGTCATCATTTCAGGACTACCGACATTATGTTCAGTTTGGATTACTCTGGGCATCATAGGATTCACCAACTACGAGGTCACCATGACGGTGATTATCGTCGGACCAATCGTACTAGCTCTGGGCGTCTCTTACGGGCTTCACATAACCAACCGATACGCTGAAGCTAGAGGAACTCCAAGAGAGAAGATGGCGATTGCTCTCAATTCTACAGGGCGCGCTGTTTTCCTTTCCGCTGTCACCACCATTATCGGTTTCATCTCCCTTACCTTCACACCGATGGCACCAATCAAAACTGTTGGATTCTCCCTTGCGGGGGGCATAGTAGTTGTCTACATCATGACGATGATTATGGTGCCAAATCTCACTATGATGCTTGATCTAAAGAAGCCGTCTCATCCTCCGCCCAAGTTGTTCGTCCAGGCGGTGGGTGTACCGATTAAATGGAGCCGCGCAGCCATTGCAGTGTTCGCTATTGCTATGCTTATGTCTGCAGGAATACCAGGGATTTCTGGGATTGGGGCAAGAGAGAATGTGGAAGAGAATATCGACCTGCTTGAAATGGCCCCAACAAAAGGCGCTGATGGAGAACCTGTGAAGGCTGTTCAGAAAATGAAGACTTATTCTGACGAATTTGAAGCTGGCCAACCAGGATTCCTAATGATCGAGGGTGATTTGCGTGCCAGCCCCAACCTCTTCGACCCCGTGCTATACGATCCATTCGATAATCTGAAAGGAATTGAGGCCCTAGAACAGAATTGCAATCGTGTCAATCGGACTACAGCTGTGTCGATTGTGTTCCTGATGAAAGCGGTCGCAGTGGGAGTAAATATCTCAGGACAGCCAATAGTCGACCAGATTGACCAACTACCTCTACCTCAAGAAGCGAAAGACCTCGCTGCATTGGTGTTTGGCAGAGAGGTTGCGGGCAACGGCTCTTTCTGGGAGACACTGTCTGCCCTGGATGGTTCGCCATCAGGCGATGATCAAGCTCACAACTTCCTGATTTATGTGTTCTACAATAGCATGACTGATGAAATGAGGGAATTGTTCATCTCGTCGAGTTTCAGTCGCAGCCTGATTTACATCGACATGCCCTTCATGGACGTCAAGAACACCGCAGAGGCGGTCGATGGACCGGGTGGGGTCAACTATTGGGTCGACAACACCGCTGGCGTGAAGTCATCATACCTAGTCGGGGTAGCCTCTGTGACTATTGAGGTGAACAATCTGATAGTTGACTCTCAGTGGAGGTCACTCGGATTCGCTCTGCTATTCACTATTCTTACACTCGGGCTCGTATTCAGAGACCTCAGGTTCGCCCTCCTGACAACGATACCAGTTTTCTTCACCGTAGCGATGCAATGGCTGGCAATGGACGCGCTTGGTGTCCCTCTTTCTCTTGTTACTGTGATGGTAGGTTCAATACTAGTGGGAGTTGGTATCGATTTCTCGATTCACATTGCCAACCGAGTTAAGGAGCAAGGTGGAACTATGGAGGCGGTAAAGGTAGCATGCGCTAGTACTGGGATGAGTCTGTTTGAAGCCACCACCGTCACTGCAGCTGGGTTGACAAGCGCTTACTATATTCCAATCAAGGCCATACACCCCTTCGTGACTGTCATCATCATCCTTCTAATCGTCGCTGCGCTATCGGCCCTGCTTCTCCTCCCTGCAATATATGCACTGCTCATCAAGAACAATGTCGGTCTAACAGGAGGTGTCGAGACAATGGTCAAGACAGCGGGATTACGCCGCGCCATAGCCAGAGACGAGGCTGATTCTATCGATGCAACGCTACTAATCGGGTCAGCGGATGATGCGTGGTGACGCGTCACCTTCATGCACCTGAAGCAACTGCGAACAGTATGGCGCATTGGCTAATGAAAAGTGAGCCACATGCGTACTCGTGGGAACAACTGGTAGAAGACGGTTCGACCCATTGGGATGGTGTCAGAAACTATCAGGCTAGGAACCTGATGAGAGACGATATGTCAGTAGGGGACCTAGTTCTGTTCTACCACTCCAACTGCAAGCCTCCTCATGTCGCCGGAGTTGCGAAAGTATGCAAAGAAGCGTATCCTGACTTCACAGCTCAGGACCCGTCATCGAAGTACTTCGATCCGAAAGCAACACCTGACAACCCAAGATGGATGATGGTAGACATTGAGGCTGTGTCGGAACTAGAACCGATTACGTTACCCGAACTCAGGACAAATCCGTTACTGGAAGGTATGCCCCTTCTACGACGAGGACAGAGGCTGTCAGTACAACCCGTTTCGGAAAGGCATTTCAAAGCAGTTTGTCTGATGGGTGGCCTATCTAAACTACCCGAATAGGTGGGCGCGTCCTCGGTGGACGCTCGTCACCAAAGGTGTAGGCTCACCGGTCTCCTCCGCCCCGCAATCCCAAGGCATCCAGAGTCCCCGGTCGGGCTGCTCGCTTCCGCGTCTGACCTGGTTCCCGGGCTTAGATGGGCCCCGCTTCCCTCCGGAAGCGGTTTCCGTCAACCTGGATCTCTTGGGGGCGAGGCATCGACGTTAACCGGTGAAACACCAATGGCTCGTCTGCGCCGCCCTCGGACTTCGGGTCTCCATTACCGACGATTTGAGAATAATAGAGCACGTCAACTCTCCCCCTAGCCCGACTGTGGCTAGATATCGTCCCATATCAACGAATCCCAAGTAGGCTAATACCTCTGAAGACTATTCTGAGTACTTAGACGGGCATCCTGTTTGTATCTCATGGGCCTCAAGCAGCCATCCGTTGGAGTTACTTACTAGGTTGCCTTTGACAGCAATTGTGTGGCCCTCTTCAAATCCATCTGGAACTATCACTCTCGAATAATCGACTTGAAGCGAATGAGTCTGGCCAACCAACTCGAAGGAAGTTGACGAGGTGTCGACTGATCCTATTACCACCTGCCCCCTCAAATGGATGTCGCCCTTGTGGGAATCAGGAGACGACATGACCTCGTCAATGGAATACTGAGTTTGAGGTTCTATACTAAGGAACATCATTGCGATCAAAGCTGCCAAACAGGCGCCGACGATGATCAACCGGGAAATTCTGGTACCTGCCATGACATTAGGTCAGGTAGATGATAGATGAGGGTTTTCTATGTCCCTTCAAGTGATATCTAGGCCTACGGCTTCCTCGATACTGAGGAAACCATTCTCCTTCACCCTCTTCCTGAGTCCCTTAACGATACCACTTACGACAGAGGGTCCGTTGAAGACCAAGGCAGAATACAATTGCAGTAGGGAAGCTCCCGAGGAGACAGCTTGCCAAGCAGTGTCCACAGAATCAATCCCACCCACCCCTACAATCGGGACAGTCGATTGGGTTTCCTCGTAGAGCAAACGTATGACCTCGTTCGAACGTGCCTGCAGAGGTCGTCCAGAGAGCCCTCCACTCTCAGCAAACACACTGCGAGAAGTAGTGTTCCTAGGCACAGGCCGGTGCAGTGTTGTGTTGGTAGCTACGAAACCGTCAATGCCTTTTCGCAATGCCATCTGAGCAGATGCGATAACCTCGTCGTCGCTATTGTCCGGAGAGAGTTTTAGCAGCAGGGGTTTTCCTCCCCCTTTCCTGTCTGACATCATCTTGCATTCCGTGAGTATAGAAGCCAGATGATCTACCTCCTGTAGTTCTCTCAAACCCGGAGTATTTGGGGAGGATACGTTGAGTACAAACATATCTGCGTGGTTCCACAACATCTCCATAGAGCTGGAGTAATCAGACGGGGCGCTCTCGTTGGGCGTCTTCCTAGAACGGCCGATGTTCGCAGCCACGGGAACCTTTGGCCACATTCCAGAGGCCCTTCTGGCCATCAATCGGTCCCTCACAGCAGCAGCTCCAGGGTTGTTGAATCCCATTCTATTGACTAGTGCCCTCTCAGAATGGGCTCTGAACATCCTAGGTTTTGGATTTCCTTCTTGGGGGAATCTGGTGATACCACCATATTCAATCCAAGAGAATCCCAGAGCAGGCCATGCGCTGAGTGCCTCCGCCCAGCCCGAGGGGGTGGTGGAACAATCTGCCAAATACATGTATGGGGAGCTCGGGGGCGTGGTAAATTGTGCTGAGGGCTCGTTGACCAGCTCTGCTCTGGCCGAACGTGGTTAGGCCCCTCATTGCTAGACTGTGCGCTTTCTCCGAGTCAGTAAATCTAAGCAGGGGCCTCGCGAATAGTGAATACGGCAGCCCCATCAACAGAACGCGCGGAACGGTATCCTTCAAGCGTTGCGTTACATCGCCAGCCCGTGCGCTCAACAATCGAGGCTGCAGCAATCAGCGAACTGGCTCGTAGGGCACTTCGATCAGAGGGAATGGTGGTCCACCATCGAAACCCAACCTCCCTAGGTATAGATGCCTTATCAGTAAATATCGGTGATCTATCGCCCGGGATGCTACTCGGTGTGGTCGGCGAGACATCTGACTCCAAGGGAATAACAATCGAAATGCTGAATTCTCCAGGAGGGGTTATCGCTGCAGATGAGCCTGTAGATTTCAGAATCGTCTGGATACCAGGGGATTGCTCTTCGATATGGAATCGCTTCACAGACACGGTCCTCAGACTGGCCGAAGCTGGCTATCCTGGATGCGTCGGATGCGCAGGACCAGCGGCTGAAGGGCCTTGGGACGAAGAAGCATCTAGGCTACGATTGAGGTAGATGGCTTCGCGCGCCCCCTCGCCCGCGCGCGCGTTGGACAGTACTCAGACTACTCATGTTTATACGGAGTTCATCGGGGCACACGAAAACGAGGTCAAGCTGGTCTTCGATGACATAGCTGACTAGAGGCGATACTGTGCGACTAATGATTCTCGAATCTGGTGCGAAAGCACGAACGGTAAACAAGTACCTCGGTAAAGGTTGGATTGTAGAGGCTTGTAACGGGCACGTCCAAGACCTTCCATCCGGCAAGGGCAAGGGCCGATCAAAGGCCATGTGGGCCTCCAATAACGGTAACCTTCCAGAACCTCCCTGGGATTGGACTGATGGTGCGGAGAAAGTAATCAACAAGATTCTGGACAAGGCTACGCGGAAGGGTGTAGATGAGGTTTACATAGCAACTGATCCAGACAGAGAAGGCGAGTTCATCGCATGGAGACTAAGCATTCTGTTCTCTAACTTCCCTGTGGTCAAGCGAGTCACGTTCAATGAGATCACAAAAACTGCGGTGAACGAAGCAATTCAGGAATCAGGGGAAATCGATGCGGATTTGGTCGATGCTGCCAAAGTTCGCCGATTCATGGACCGATTGGTCGGATTTCGGTGCTCGCGATTCTGTAGATCATGGAGGCTGGCCTCGATGGGCAGGGTCCAGACTCCGACATTGGGTTTCATCGTAGAAAGGGAGATCGAGAGAGAGGCTCATGTGCCAATTGAGTATCATAGCGTCCACGTTGATTCTGACAAAGTTCGCTTCAACGTCAGATTCCACGAGAAGAATGATGAAGATGCGTGGACTGATGATTCAGGGAAGCACCGCGCCGACAGAACTGCCGATTCTGGATTGGCCAAGGATGCTTTTGATGCCCTCGAGAATGCCAAAGCCATCCGTATCGTCTCAGTGAAAGAAGGTAAGACAAACCGCAAACCGCAACCACCGTTCACAACTGCTACGCTTCTGCAAACCGCGAGTTCCACCCTCGGATGGTCTGTAGCGAAAACCAGTAAAATGGCATCCACCCTATACCAATTGGGTCATGTGACATACATCAGAACAGATTCCACCCGAACCAATTCAGAGGCGCGCGAAAAAGTGAGGAAGTATATCAAGAGTGAATTTGGAGATGATCATCTGGGCTCTGGCGTGCTAGGTCCCGATGCCAAGAAAGGAGCTTCCAACGTACAGGACGCTCACGAAGCCATCAGACCAACCCGCCCTGAGAAGACTGATGTCGATGCCAATGCGGACGAGTGTCGTCTGTATGGTTTGATTTGGGCGAGGTTTGCCGCCAGTCAAATGTCGCCCTCGATTAGGGAGAGAAGAGACATGCGGGCTACTGTGGACGATTTGAAGAAGCCATTGACAGCCTCGGCCTCTTGGAGGATTCATGCCGGATGGGAGGCGGTGTACGCGAAGTACCACGGCGATGTTAGGACAAGCCCTCCAAAATACGCATTAGAAGAAGAAGGCGAATGGAACATCTCGAAGTCCGAAGAGAACCCGCTGATGGTGACGGATGAGACCAAACCGCCGAAGCGGTTCTCTGAGAGTTCAATCGTCCAAGCAATGAAGAAAGCGGAAATTGGCCGTCCGTCGACGTATGTAAGTACAGTTTCGAATCTCTCTACAAAAAAATACATCAAAGTCGAAGGGAGTTCGCTAATTCCTACTAAGGGGGGGCGCATGCTGTGGTTAGATGTGGTGCCGTTCTACAACGAACAAGAAAACTCTGAGAAGCTATTCACACCTCTTTTCACTTCGAAAATGGAGGACAACCTAAATGGAATCGAGCACGGCAGAATCAATGGACCGGAAGTCTGGACCGATTTCGTAGAAGAATTCAGATCGATGCACAGTAGGGCGCAGGATAAGAAGCGAGAGTTTCCCACGCCCAAGCAGATGGCACTCTTGGAGAGTCGGGTACCACATCTAAGCGATAAGCGGAGGTCCGAGTTACTATCAGGCAAGTCCCTCAGTGAGTTGACAGGGGACGATGCGCGTAGTATCATCGAACAATTATTCGATTCCGAGGAGGATAATGGGCATTTGCCCCCCAGCGAGAAGCAGACTAATCTAATTGTGAAGTTATCCGATCAGGCAGGGCTGGAGCTGGATGTTACTCTAGAGAAAGTCGGTGTTGCAGACATATCGGAACTGACGGGAGGCAGGGAAGGCACCGCCAGTGAACTAATATCTCAGATGATTGAAAATAGTAAGAATCTGCCTGCGACACCCCCGCAGGTTGATTTTGTGAACAAGCTATCAGAACAATACAAAGTACCCTTGAGTGAGATACTGGCTATAGCCGGCCTGAAGGAGATTAGTGAGATGAGTAAGGCAGATGCCAGTATTATCATCAATGAGATGAAAAAGCGTTCGCGCCAAAGAGGAAGCAAGCGAAGTTGATGTTTGCACCACATCTTTGTGACAGCACTCAATAACAAATGCCTGTAAGGGAGGGCGTGGACTCTATCGAGTACGATGTCGTAGTTGTCGGAGCCGGCCCGGTAGGGGGATTCCTAGCGCAGCGGATGTCTGAGGGAGGGGCAAGTGTACTACTCCTAGAAGAGCATGCGCAGATAGGCAGGCCGTTTCAGTGCGCTGGGCTCGTGAATCCTGAAACCATGAACCTGACAGGGCTGCAGAGCACAGTATTGACTCCAATCTGGGGAGCTAGGATTCACAGCCCATCTGGAATACCCGTTGTAATCGGTAACGAACAAGACATTCGAACATGGTCAGTTTGCCGCAAACTGTTCGACGAAGGTGTCGTGAGGGGGGCTGTGCAGTCCGGTGCCGAGATCTGGCTCTCCAGTAAGCCATTATCTGCAGATACTTACGAAGACCATGTACTACTTTCGGTATCTACTCCACAAGGGGATCAAACAGTCAGATGCAGGTTACTGTGCGGAGCTGACGGAGCTCACTCCTGGGTACGTAGAAGGTTCAGAATGGGGCGCCCGAAGGAACTCATGATTGGTTTTCAAGTAGAGGTTACGGGGTACAAGGGAGAACCTGGTAGGTTGGATATGTACACCGGATCTGGTTTCTCCCCGGGTTTCTTCGCTTGGGCTATCCCGTCGGGAGAAACGACGAGGATTGGTACGTGGAGTAAGCCCGAAATGATGAGGGGAGAATCCTGCGAACATTTGCTTGACAGATTGAGGTCGGAGCCACTCTGGAGTGAACGTTTCTCAGAGTGCCGAGAAATTGGGAGATTTTGCGGACCTATTCCAAGTGGGCTGGTGAAAAGACCGATGATAGGAAGAGTAGTGCTATTCGGAGATGCAGCGGGGCTGTGTAAACCCACTACTGGAGGAGGGATTGGCCCAGGTTTCAGACAGGTGGAGATGCTAGTCCCGAATCTTTTGGAGTGCTTGAACAGAGATGATTTCTCTGATGCTGCAGTGAAGGAAGTGATTAGTCTATTGAGCCCCCTCAGAAGAGAACAGAACAGAGCAAGGGCTCTACGAGAAGCTTTTCTTACTGAGATGACAGATGAAGAATTAGATAGCGTGTTCGCTGTCTGGTCTCGTCCGGAAGTAACTGAACTGATTAATCAGATTGGAGACATCGAGCATCCGATACCCCTAGGTATTCGAATGCTGAAAGAAGTACCTGAATTCAAATCCATCGCCAAGAGAGCTGCAAAGGCTGTATTGTGGGGTTGATTCGTGTATAGGTCATTGCAGAGAATTAGGTATCCGCCGTTCGAGCATTCCCACATGGATCCACGAGCCGTACCCTTGATAGAAGTCATCGTGGAGTCTGAAAACCAGCCGCCACCTTCCTTCAGAATAGGGCCGGATGACGACTGGATGGTCGAATGGAGGGGGTGCAAGTCTGACGACCACGAAATGCCCGAAATAACCTGCGAAGTGTCTCCCGAACCATTCCCGTTCCTGATGAAGACAAGGAATGGATGGTACATCGAACCTGATCCTCTACACAAGACGGCACGCCGGCTGATACGGCCAACTGTCATGCTGTTGATTCTCGCTCTTCTCGCTCATTCCATGGAACCTGGGCTAGTCAGTCTGGGTCTGATATCAGAATCGTTCGCAGGCTCATACCGCATCGGTCCACTAGACTACCCGAAACTTCTGTTAGTGGCATTCCCCGTTTTCATGATTCCAATCATCTTCAGAATGATTGCGAATCTACGTGACATTGGGCGCCAGAACGCCTACATCGCTTCGCCAATTAAATCGCCTAGAATGATCTTGGCCGTCAGCGGTTCAGAGGTCCGAGCTAGCAGGATAACCATGCCAGTTGACATGATGCCTATACGAGGTAGGCTGCAAGTAGGAATCGCAGTTCCTGAAAGAAGCAAGGTGCTAGAGGCACTACAGCGCTCAGAAGGAGAGCAGCCATCCCCTGGGATGTCGACGAGACTACCCGAGAGGAGGATTACAAGCGGAGAAGAACTCGGAACTGGAGTTGGGGAGGCTACTCCTATGCCTATTGCACACCCCCGGGTTCTCTTGCTTGAACCTATGAGGGTGCATGATCCCGGTGATTGGGTTGACCTAAGTGGAGGGGGCAGTGAGGTTTTGTTCAAGGGGCCTGCGAATCAATGGCCTGGCTCGGTTTACTCCGCTTTGATCGCTATCCATTGGGAGATTGTAATAGAGGCGATTAGAGATGATGGGACTAAAATGAAGTGGGTAAGCCAAGTAATCATACCACCAAGAACTGGTCTTGAGTACATTCCGAAACTGCCAGTTAGGAGCGGCAGAACTGAATCAACCTAGGCTGTCGGGCTGTATCGGGACCGGGCTTGCCAAGTCTTCACGAATAGACTCAGTTTCTAGCAACACGTAGTCTGAATCCCTCTTCCGAGGACGGAACCCAGCTCTGAGTATTATTCTCTGCAGCTCCCTCTCAGAGGCCTCCGTCTTCGTCGTACCAGAAGCCGAAACCACATTCTCCTCCATCATTGTGGAACCAGCATCATCGGCACCAGCCAGTAGGGCCATCTGCGCCACATCGAGACCCATTGTGGGCCACGACGCCTGAATGTGCTCTATGTTGTCGAAGAATAGTCTCGAGACAGCAACGTGCCTGAGGTATTCGGTGGGACCTGCCCCCAGAACTATCCTGTTGTGACCCCTGTTCTTCGAACCTAAGGAATTGTTCTCCAGCATGACAGGCCACGACACGAAGGATGTGAATCCTGTCCTGCCAGTTGATACAGCGTCGTCCTGCATACTTCTCACTCTGTCCATATGGAGTACTCGGTGAAAATTACTCTCGCCGAAACCGAAGACATTTGTGGCGGAAGTCGTCAGACCCAGTTCTTGTGCTTCGTGCATAACTCTAAGCCAGTTGTCCGCAGAACCTTTCTTCGGTGAGATATCCAGTCGTATATCGTCAACCAACATCTCAGCACCACCACCCGGGAGTCCGTGCATCCCTGCCTCCTTCAGAAGCATCAGCACCTGCTTAGTCGGAATCCCGCAGACCTCCGAAATACCTTCAATTTCGATGGGAGAGAAGCAATCCAGTGCTATGGATGGATGTCTCAAACTCATTTCGCGGATTAGTTCTGTGTACCACTCTAGGGGGAGTTCGGGATGCACACCACCCTGCATCAGGACTCGTGAACCGCCTATGTCTTCCAATTCGGAAAGCCTATCGCTGATTTCGTCCGTAGACTGCGTGTAGGTTTCAGGGTGTCCGGGTGGCCTGTAGAAAGAGCAGAACTGGCAGTTGATGGTGCACACATTAGTGTAATTCACATTCCTATCTACGAGGTACGTCACCTCATTGCCAGGAACCTGGGACCTCCTGCGCAACATCGCCGCGTGCATCAGTTCGTTGATATCAGCAGAATCGTACAGGATCACGGCATCATCGACACTCAGTCTCGGAGGATCCGCGGACCCCTGAGACTGCAGAATAGTTCTCCAGTCGGACAGAATATCACCCGTTATTGCCCACGAGTGCTTCTATTTCATCGATTGTCTTAGGGCAGTTCGATGTCAGTACTACTGGACCGTTGTCTGTAATCAGCACATTGTCCTCGATACGGACGCCTATTCCCGCATAACGGTCTGGAATTTCGATATCTGTCCTCCAACTTCCGAAGTATAGTCCTGGCTCAACAGTCACAACCATTCCCGGTTGCAATATTGGCCCCTCGTCTTTATCGCCTTGTCTACCACCTCCAACATCGTGAACGTCGAGACCAAGGAAATGTCCTGTTCCATGCATGAAGAAATTTCTGTAGGGGCCATTGAACTCCATATCGTCTCCAATAGCTTCCTCAACACTACAATCTAGAACCCCCAAATCAATCAGCCCTTGGGCTAGCACAGCTGAAGTGGCTCTGTGCATTGAAAGCCAAACTGAACCGGCTTGGCATGCCTCAATACCAGCCAACTGTGCTTTCAGCACGAGTTCGTAAATCTCTCTTTGCTGGTCGCTGAATTTCCCGCTGACTGGCCATGTCCGGGTGATGTCGGAAGCATACCCGGAAACCTCGCACCCCGCATCCACCAAAACCAGTTCTCCATCAGAAATCTCATTGTCGTTGGAATTGTAATGCAAGATGGTCGCATTCTCACCCCCGCCTACGATTGACTGGTAACTCCAACGGCTTTTGCAGGTAGTGAAGTGTGCCTCTATAATCGACTGAATCTGCCACTCACCGATTCCTGGGAATGTAGCTCGCATAGCGGCGATTTGTGATGCGGAAGCGATATCTGCTGACTCCTGCATTAACCGAATCTCTTCCTTAGACTTCAACACCCGCATGTCATCTAGTATTGGAGTGGGGTCGGCTAACTCTGCCCCATCTGCTCTACCAATCAACTCGTCCAACTCGGGGTTGAGTCCCGGAATGCAATAGACAGAGGTGCAGGCATCGAGATGTGAGGTGACGGAGTCGGCTATGTCCTCTAGTGAATGAGCCTGATCGACAGGCCATCCAGATACTGTACCTTCGACCCCTATCCTTTGGCCCTCCCATATCTCCGCCTTCGTATCACGCGGCTGGACGAATAGTGTGGTGACCCATTTTCCTCTCTCACGATGGGCCATTAGCACTGCTTCAGGGTCGCTCCAGCCGCAAAGGTACAGCATGTAGGAATTAGCGCGGAATGGGAAAGCCGTGTCATTTGAGCGGAACACCACTGGATTGGTAGGTATCAGAACCAGAGAGTCCTCTGGCAACTGCCCTAGGAATGCAGACTGCCTAGAGGTGTATTCGGAATCAGATAAATCAGGTTTACTCATGCGCTCACCGCAGATTGTCGTCTAAAGGGATGTTATTATGCATGTGGGTATTAAATTCGAGTCATTCGTCGGGCTTCCACTTTGGTATAGAGGAAGAATCGTCAGAGGTTCTATACCTCAGCAGAATTGCAGATAGCATGAATAGAGTTGAAATTACCAGTACTATTAGTGAATACGGTAGGGGTTCGCTGGCCTCGGGATGAACAAGGAGGACAGAGATGCTATCGTAATCGTCGTCATCGTCAATCACATCTAGAGTCAGGATTACTTCATCACCGGCACCAGAAGGCCATGATAGGGTTCTGATGCAGCCCTCGTAAACCGGTTGGTGGTCAATCTTCCATACGCACCTCAACCCGACTTGATCGTTTTCAGAGTCCTCAGAGAGAGAGGCATCTAGCATCCATTCAGAGCCGGGGCTCAGTTTGATTCTGGTGCCATCTTCGATTGGTAAATCGTCCAATGAAGCTATGGCCTTCGGAATAACATTCTGGATTGTGAATATCTTCACCATGGTGCTCGAAATTCCCCCAGCGTCGGTGACAGCCAGAGTCAGACTGTAATCTCCTGAACTTCCAGCGGAAATCGTCATCGTCCCCTTGTCCTGACCCATTACAATCTGTAGGGGGGTCTGCCCTGAGTGCGACGGTTTTCGAAGAACCCACATGTAGTGCAATCCCTCCCTACCCCATACTGGGTCATCAGTTGCGCTGGCATCGAAGAATAAGTCGCCTGCTCCCTCCAATGAGTAGTCGGGACCTTCGAGGGATATCAATGGTGCAAGGTTGTTGACCTGTATTGGGATACATTCCTGCGAATAGGTCACTCCGGATGGGTCATAATTCTCAGCATACAGTGAATGCCATCCATCAGTCAAACCGGAAATATTCAATGATTCCGAGAATTCTCCATCTGGAATTATGATAGAGAGGTGTGCTGACATATCCGAGTCTGCTTCTGTTGAGCAAGCATCGATAGAGCTGGAGGCTGACTTGGCGAATAACCTAAGTTCCGGAGTGGTCCATGTCATCGGATACATGCTCCAACCTGACACGGAGATGAATCCATGGACCCAGTCTCCGGATTCAGGAGAGTCCACTATGATTGCAGACCTCGAGGTGTCGCCAAGGAACATCACTCTACTGGCCTCCCATGTATCCCCTGTTTCCGAATGTACGGTGATTGAAATATAGCAAGTGCAAGGAGAAATGGTCTCGGCATCAGAGTCATCGAGATTAATCGACCAAGCCCAGGATATTCTCGAACTCGATGTATTGATTACTTCCAGCGATGAGGTGATGTCGCCCCCCAAAGCACCGTCGGTCGGTTCGAGTCGCCATTGCACCTTAGTCGGTCTAACTTCGTCTTCGACAAATCCGGATATTACCAAAGACCCGTTAGAATAATGACCGTTCTCGAAATCAAAACCAATCAGAGGAATGTCGTCTGGTTGGTCCGCGGACGTGGTCGTGACCGCGGTGAAGAGTGATGCTACAACCAGCATTGCAACAAGGGCGAAGGGTGATCTCACGAGTTATGGCCCGTGCCAACATGTAATGAATCTCATGGGTAGATGATGAATCATCTATCAGAGATTCGGAGTTGCCATGCCAGTTCATCCAACCAGAGACCGAGTGTTGTACGATTGACGAATTCATGACTGGCCTTGGCGGACAGTACGCATTCGCAAGCCGCTGCTGCGAGCGCGGCCGCATCCATTATCGAGAGGTTGTTGCCCAGTGCTGTTGCCAGTGCAGTGGCGGCAGCATCGTGCAGGCCTATTTGCTGGACTGGAGCAGTGGCCGCACATGGAATGTGCATCGGTTCCAAGCCAGCTTGGTATAGCGTCACCCCGTGAATGCCACCAAGCACGAGCATAGCGCCCCAACCATACTCCTCGATCAGATTCTTAGCTGCATCAGTGGAATCTGATGTCATCTGTCGACGACTTAGCAGGTCCAGTCCCCGTTTCTCGAATAGGACCACGTCAGCGCCCCTGCTCCGATCAAGTCCGGACAGTTTTGGATCCATTATCACAGGGAGTTTTGCATCTCTTGCAGCGTCGATAAGAGATCTGGCGCCAATTGCATCTAGGACTCCTTTGTCATAATCAGATAGGACGATAGCGCAGCTATCCTCTAAGGATGACATGGCTTGTTCTGTCAGCGATTCGCGAACGCTGTCAGGAAGGTCCTCGCGCGGCCCCCTGTCTGCTTGAAGCAATATCTGACTCTTGTCTAGAAGGCTCTCGCGGCTGCCATAGAATCGAATCTTTGTCAGAGTGCTGCGCTCCGGGACAACTACTATGCCGCTTGGATCGATTCCGTGCCCAGATAGTTTCTCAATTATGACTCGCCCCTCCCTATCATCCCCCACACTGGAGTGCAGGCTGATTTGGAGGCCAAGGGAGTTCAGGCCCATCGCAATGTGAGCCGCTGCCCCTGGAGTCTCCTCGGACTGGAGAATCTTCAGGACGGGGACTGGGGCAGTGGAATCGAGGTTGTTGGCGTAACCATGATGGAATCTGTCCAGCATAACGTCTCCAATCAGAGTTACCTTCAAGGAGCCGACGTCATCCAAAAGCATCCTCAGCCTCTTTAGGGTCGCAGCACGTTCCTCGGACACTTCCATTGGTTGTGCGTGCCGATGGATGTGAATGATGTTTGCTAACCGGCGAACTCAAGTCGGGAACCTTCTCGTCGTAACGTGGAGCTGTACGAAGGCGGATGGATGTATGACGGGCAGGCCTGTGATAGGCTTTGGAACAAATCCGCCATAGGTAGGCCAATGGAAGGGAGGAGACTTCTGCTTACTCCAGCAGAGGTGATTTTTTGCCATGATCATAGGCACGTAGACTGGCCGACTACAAATTGGTTGCAAGAAGCAGTTGGGGATTCGCCAAGGTTGCTTGATGAGGCTGTAGTGGTGGAATCTCTCAGAGTCCCTGGAAACAAGTTGGTCATCCATCAAAACTTCGATGCCCTTGAGTTAGCCTATGCCGACTCGACTTGGGGGCTCAGATGGACATCCGAGGGACATCCTAGGTCGGGAGACCCTGTTTCCGAGGTCAGATGGTTTCACGCCAGTGAACATCTCGATGTCGACGACCTATACGCTTGGTCGGAACGGGTTTCAAGCAAGGGTAGGATTCCTGAGATTCTTGTGGTCGATGACGAGCATGCAGTGGTTACCTACCGTGTAGCGAGAGCCGAGCCTGAAGGAATGATGGGGGGATTCACAGAAACAGACTTAGAGCATATCGCTGGACTCAGTGGTTCACCCTTGGACAACGGAGGGAGATTCATAGTAGATTCTGATAATTGGCCTGAAGAGAGGATTGGCGTGCCACACCCAGGAGGGAGAGTGTTAGACGCCAGTACGAACCAGATGATTGGTTCGCACAATGATGCTGGACGGGACGCAGTAGGAGCGGATATTCTGCGTGACTTGCTTCGCAGAGGCCTGCATCCTCGTCCGGGCTTCAAGTATGGAACCAGATGGAGGTGCTATGACAGGACTCTTGGAGAAAGTCACGCTCCGTGGCTGGTTATACATCCTGCTGAAGCACCCCATGACTGGAGAGGGGCTTGCCTTGCCTCGAGATTAGCATCCGGAGTTGGCAAGACTTGGTTGCACCCGCTCCAAATCGATGGAGTGTGGAGTTACCTATCGATAACAAGACCGCCGGCAGACTCACGGTGGAACAACCCGAATCGGAGATGATTAGTCAGATTCTGGGGGTAGTTGCAGTTGACTTCGTCCGCCAGAGACTATTGATATCGCCAGCAGCACGCAAATCACTAGCAGTCCGTTAGATGGTTCTGCCAACCAAGCGACCCAACCGTCACCTGTGAATGGGGATTCGGCCTCTAGTAGCAATGGTATTCGCAACTCAGAGCCGTGACTGTCCGACAACACCAGATTACCCCTTGCTATCATGCCAGGCTCCATCAGCCCATCTGGCTCTATATCCAGTATGATGGAGTCGCCGGGAAAAAGAGAAATCGGAGTTGAAGTGGTAGCGATCCTAGCAGCCGCACCCTCGACTGCGATGGAATACGTTCGCTCTTCCTCACCCTCGTACTCTAGCATGAGTTCTACTGAAGAGGAAGATTCCCATGCTACGACGACGTACAATTCCTCAATGGACAATCTGTGACCTATGAGGAACCAATCCAGATCAATATTCGTCTTGACCTCGCCCTCACACCCAATGGTTCCACGCACACTTCCTGAATCACTGGTGCTGCTCGGATTGCCGAGTATTTCTATGTCGTACGTTCCGACTGGAATATCGATATACTCCTGTGTCGTTGAAAGAGATACTTCCAAGGTGCAAGCCTGTGAAGCGGTGATTCTTGCGTAAGTCAATTCGCCTGAAATGAACTGAATAGGGCCTCTCGGAGTCAGCACTTCCACTGATGATTCACCCTTGGGCTCTATCTCTACAGTTGCGGACTCTGAAGATATTGTAACCACTGTAGCAGACCACGTGACGAGCCTACCCCGATTATCTCGTATCATCATCCCATCAGCACCGAATTCGTCTCCCACCGAAAAGGCGTCTCCGACAGACCCCGAGTCCCTCGACCTCTGCAGGGCGTCATCGCCGTCCGCTTCGATAATCTTGACCCAGGCATTTTCAGGATCTGTGTTGACAAGGTTATCGGGCGCATTACCATTGTTGTCATCCGAATGCTCGACGATGATGCCATGACCAGGTAGTGCCGAGTCGAATCCGGAATCAGCCCTTAGGGTGATCCATATGGTTTCTCCTGGTGCTATTTCGATGGCCAAACCGATACCGCCATCTGATATCGGACCCAACACGAAACTTCCTCCAATGTCACCATCCACTAGAGTGGATCGTTTGGCTCCGATTAAATCGAGTGTCGCAGCTCCCGGCATCGATGGCACGGCTCCATTGCCGTTCCAGTTCCCACTTGCCATGATGTCCCAGTCGCCCAAGCCATTCCAACTTGAAGAAGGGAGGTCGCTGTGCACGTCGTAGAGGTCGTGTGCACCCATCTGATGGAGCATTTCGTGGACCACGGTCCCTATTCCCGAATCCAGAGAGGCAATGGTATAGTGACTCACGGACCAGTCTCCAATCTCAAAGGGCTCGTCAAGCCAAGACATGTGACTCCAAATCGCATTGGCCCCACTTCCTGACTCCTGGGCTCCACCAGAATGGAGAATAAGCAACCGGTCTACTGTCCCATCGTTATCGAAGTCCCACCTCGACAGGTCTATCCCAACAAGTAGAGCCTCTACAGATTCCTCGATTAGAGATGTGACTCCTATGTCTCGCTCATCGGTAGAATCTGCACCCCAGTGCCCCTCTGGATGAGGGGATGTCCATATCTCAGAGACCTCGGTGATTATGAGGGAAGAATCGGAACCACTCATTTGTTCGATGTAACTTGCTGCAGAGCCGGCCCCTCTCAGCATTGAATCGGCCTTGCTCTGGGAGAACGGCTTCCCGGGGAATTGAACTCTTACAATCAACCATTCCTCCTCTTCCTGCAGACCTACCAGAGAAACGGGTTCGTCGCTCTGAACAGCTATTCCATCATCCACCCACCCATCAATGACATCAGAGTTGAGATTAGCCCAAACACCCATCAGAAGTATTGCCGCAGCAAGCACTACCCGGGCGGCGTTCATGGACTTACGTCCATGAGTCCCTCTTTCAATCCAATGCAGAACCGGTCGTCTGCGAAGTCGAATCGGTGATGGATGCTGTTCTCCAAGACTTATCTGATGATTTAGGGTTGTCGAGCCAACCCAAACCGCTGTACTCGCAGCCGAGGGAGTCGAGGGTAGCCTTCAGATGTCCTGGTAACGGAGCGGAATCACAACCGCCAATTATGAGTTTAGTGATTCCCCTGTGCAACACCAATTCAGTTACGGCAGCCTGTTCGGAGATATCTAGGCAAAGCGCAGTGCACCTCGGAGAGGCAATGCCAGAAGGAACAACGGCTGAAGGGAATCGTGGACATGCGCCCTCGCAACTGCAGTCTAGAAGGGCTAATCTGGTCACAGACCCGTTCTCGGAAACGAAGTCTGCTGGCTCGAAGGATCTTCTACCTAGAGTGGCATGAGGCAGGGTGCTGGACAACATATCGGCGGCCAGCATTGCTGCCACGGCTATCAACAGCCTCAGTCCCTCATATTCCGAAGGCAGTGTGAGGACGAGCAAACCCCCAAAAATCAACAGTAATCTTATCCTGAATCTGGTCTCTCCGCGTTCAACCAAACCGAGCAGTCGGGCCATCGACAGTGTGACTGTGGCGAGCATTGCGCAGATCATGACCCAAGAGAGGCCTATTGTGAGTCTGAAAAGCGCGCTCGCGTCGTACCTACTACCCACTCCCTCAAGGTGGTCCACAGACTGTGAGGTCTCTATCAGCAACGGTAGAAAGTAGACCCAACAGATGATGATTATCATAGGGATGAGGATAGTGCTGATGCCTAGAATAAGAGTGAGCCACGATCGTTCTCTAGGCAATAGGCCCGGGCTAGCGAATCTCTGGAGTCTAATTGATGCGAACGGCATGATTGTCAATATAGACAGCAGTATCGCCATCGACCACCTGATTTCCAACCAATCGAACGGAGAGTACACAGAGAGATTCATCGATGCAGCACCCAAGGGCAATGAATCCAACCAGAGACGCATCAGAGAGTCTGATCCGTAGGCCCAAACAATCGTTGCTAGAACCAGAAGGGTAGTTGATGCCCTGATTATCCCATACAACTCCGAGAAGTGCTCCAATACTGGCCTAGGTCGGTCGGAAGACAGTTCCATCGACATACTCAGAGGATGTCCTTAACCTGCGGCTCGGACCTCGCGGCCAGAATAGTTCTGTACACGCCATAAGCGGCCCAAGCACTGAGGAAGAAAGCGCATCCGATAGCGAATACTGTCAGGTCGACCGCCCTAGTTCCCTCTTCAACGATGCTAGATGGTGGGAATGAAATTGAAGTGTCAGATGCCATCCAACGAACTCCGATGACGAAGGATGCGATGCTGAGGGCGGTCCTCCTGATCGCTTGCGGGTAAGCCAGTTCAGAAGCTAGGAACTCTGGACTCTCATCGTAACGACGCTCGAGCACTTCTCTTTGTACCACAGCACCGACTATCAGAGCGGTCAGACTGGTCCAATATAGCAGGTTACCCTGCTCGTACACCCTTTGAGAGAGTGCATCTTGCCTCTCTGCCTCCTTCTCAGCTTCATTCTCCTCAATCACGAACAGTGTGTCGTAGTCCCCGACAGATATGGTTCTGGTCTCAAGAGTCGTTGTATCTTCACCCGAGGAAATAGTCCCAGGAGGGTTTATTGTGAAAGCCAGTAGGTTCCAGTAATCCATCTCATCCGGTACTCCTCCGCCATCAACAGAGTTACCTGCCAACCAGAAGTAAACTGATCCGATGTCTTCTGAGGGAGAAGTCCAACTGACTTCCCAAGTGCCATCTGGGTCTGGTTCAGAATGCGAAATATCGTTTTCGGCGCCATCGGCTTGTCGAATCTCCTGTTCTTCTGACCATGAAAAGACCCCCACTCCTTCGGAGGAGAGTAAAAAGCCGGCCTTAGTATTGCCATCTCCTCCAGAAAGAGTCAGTGGGTCTGCAACCCTGATTGTGAACTGATATGTTACATCGGTATCGTACATTACTGGGACCCCCGTAATCATGACAATTACCCTGTCAGAAGGGGCTCCGTTGTTATGGCAGGTGCAACCGTACTTCACAGTGAGATCATCATTACTGTTCAAAACACTCGGACCGCCACTCATGCCGAAGACGGGTATGGCCAGCAAACCAACTAGTATGAGGCACAGGGATACCCTAGTCGCCGCTCCTCGCATGGCCGCACCTGAAGTGCCCTCGTCAGTGGGAGTCTCATAACCGTTGCTCGGTCGCATCCCCTTGGGATGCGTACGTCTTAGAGATCTTTGAGAGCGGAATTCAACTCGTTCATCATCTTCTTCCCATCGCCGAACAGCATCATCGTCTTGTCCATGTAGAACAAGTCGTTGTCGACACCTGCATAGCCCACGGACAGGCTGCGCTTGATCATTACAACTACTCTCGCTTTGTCGACATTCAAGATTGGCATGCCAGCCAGAGGGCCCTCACCAGTTCGAGCGACGGGATTGGTGGTGTCGTTCGCTCCGATTACTAGGGCAACGTCGCACTCAGAGAATTCAGAATTGATGTCATCTATCTCTATCAACTGCTCGTACGGAACATTGGCCTCGGCCAACAGGACGTTCATGTGCCCCGGCATCCTTCCAGCTACAGGGTGGATGGCGTAGGAGATTTCGCATCCCTCGGCCTCCATCATGTCAGCGAACTCCTTGACGGCATGCTGACTGTGACTGACAGCCATCCCATATCCAGGGACGACAATGACCTTCTGGGCACCATCGAGAACCATCGCAACCTCTTCGGGATCGCTGCCCACTTTGGTACGAGTCAACTGGTCCTTCTCTCCAGAACCTCCGAATGATTTGAAGAGAACGTCTGGCAACGTCCTGTTCATTGCCTTGCACATGATGAAAGTGAGAATCAGGCCGGCGGCCCCTACCATCGAGCCAGCGATAATGAGCACGTTGTTTCCGATGACGAATCCGGTGAAGGCGGCGGCAATACCCGAGAGGGAGTTGAGGAGGCTGACGACTACAGGCATATCAGCACCGCCAATCGGCATAACGAACAGTATTCCCAGCAAGCTGGATAACCCAACAATACCCCAGATGTAGTCCTGGTTAGTCGGGTCACCAATAGTCAACCAGACGAGGTATAGGGAGCCTGAAAATAGTAGGATTTTTACCACATTTAGCCACGGTGGGCCCCAGGTTGGAAACCTGACCCACTTCTTACTGAGGGGAATTACAAATCCTCCCTTGAGCTTCATCATTGCTACTAGAGATCCCGTTAGAGTCATCCATCCGACCAGTCCGGACAGACCGATGGCCACCCATACCGCGTAGAGTTCGACTCCGGCGTCGGGAACATTACCCTCCTGTAATCTGCCTAGGACCTCTGAGAGTGCGACCAGTGCGGATGCGCCGCCGCCGAAACCGTTGAACAGCGCCACCAACTCTGGCATACCGGTCATTTCGACTTTTGTAGCCATTAGAACGCCAATCAGAATGCCAATGGCTAGACCCCCTACTATCAGTTCCCAGCCAACCATTCCCTCAGAGTACATCCGGGCCAATGTCACAAGCACGGCGAGGAACATTCCCATAGCCCCCATTCTGTTACCCTGGGGGGCGGTTCGCGGGCTGGAGAGTTGCTTGATTCCTAGAATAAAGAGTGCTGCTGCCACGAGATAGCCGATATCCCATACGGCGACGTTGACCAATCACTTGCCCCCCTTTCGTCTCTTGCCGGCAATCATTTCCAGCATCTTGTTAGTGACCATAAAGCCACCAACCACGTTAATGGACGCCATAATCAAGGCGGCAAAGGCGAGCCAGGCAGCAGTACCTGGATCTCCTTCGTTGAATGCAGTGTTCGAGAGTATCAATGCGCCGACTATGGTTATCCCCGAGATTGCGTTAGCGCCGGACATCAATGGAGTGTGAAGAGTGGACGGGACCTTGCTTATCAGCTCGAACCCGAGGAAAATGGCAAGCACGAATACGGTTATGCTACCGATTAGTGCTGCAACGGTGAGGCTCAGTTTACCACCTCCGCGAGTCGAGATTGTTTTTCGTGAATCTGGCCGCCTGAGCAGACCAACACCCCTCCCATCCCAGTGACATGGAAGTCCGAATCTTCTGGGGCTCCGACTAGAACATCGTCATCCATACTGAGTACGAGTTCGCCGTCCTTGATCAGAGATAATACGAAATTGGTCAGATTATTTGAGTACAGCATGCTGGCAGTGGAGGCTATGGTGCCGGGCAAGTTCTCTATGCCGACAATTGTGACTCCATGCTCGACGACGACTTTGCCCGGCTGAGTGAGTTCACAGTTGCCTCCGACGTCGGCGTTCATATCCACAATGACTGCACCGTCCTTGAACGAGGCCACGGCGTCTTTTGGAACCGTAATTGGAGCGGGTCGGCCAAAGATACGCGCAGTCGTGACGATTACGTCAGCGTTCTTGGCGACTTCGCAAACAGTGTCATTGACCTTCTGGATGAACTCGGGTGTCAGCGGCTTGGCATATCCTGATTCATCCTCAAAATCGTCCATCCCTTCGACCTCGATGAAACGACCACCGACAGACTCGATCTGCTCGGCTGCTGACTTTCTGACATCAGAGGCGTAGACGATGGCCCCGAGGCGTTTTGCTGTAGCGATGGCCTGCAAACCTGCGACACCACTACCCATGATTACGAACTTGGCGGGCTTGACTGTTCCTGCACTAGTAGTCATCATCGGTATGACCTTTGAGATATAATCTGCCCCAATAAGCACGGCCTTGTATCCTGCTAGGTTGTCTTGACTGGAGTTCACATCCATGGACTGTGCTCGGGACAATCTGCGTGGAATCATGTCCATGCTCAACAGAGTGACTTCGTTGTCCACACACTGCCGGACCCTATCCGGATGACGGAACGGATCGGCCACGCACGCGATAATCTGGCCGCTGTTCATTTCAGAGGCGTCAGGCATGTGAATCGTCACTAGGATATCTGCTGCTACTGCCTCATCTCTCTGACCTACCTTAGCGCCTTTGGAAACATACTGTACATCTGAGTAGTTCGAACCTGCTCCGGCGCCTGATTCGACAACGACTTCGAATCCGGCCTTACTCAACTTGGGGACAGAATTGGGAACAATGGCGACTCTGTTCTCGCCTTCGGGTTCTAGCAGGACTCCGAGTCTCAATCTGTCACTTCCGCTGTTTGAGCCGTAGGCTCAGTCTCCTCAAGGCATTCGACCTGAGGGCGCTTATTGAAACCGTCGCCGGAAGATTCAGCGACTAAAGAGGGGTTACTGGGAGTTACAAGACGGCTAATGCGAGCATCACTAATGCTAAGTCCGGGACCGCTGGCGCTCCCAGCGAGGAATGCTATGTCGAGAGGCGCTAGGAAAGTCGCAGTGATTGGAGCTGGGAACGTCGGTGCGACCTGTGCCTTCGTACTAGCTCAGAAGAACATAGGAGAGATTGTGATGCTCGATATCTACGAGGGATTCGCTAAGGGGAAGGCTCTCGACATGAGTCAAGGAGGACAGGTACTCAACTACGATGGAAAGATTATCGGCACCAAAGACTACAGAGACATCGCTGGAGCCGATGTTGTTGTAGTGACCTCGGGATTCCCCCGGAAGCCTGGCATGTCTCGCGAGGATCTGGTCGGAAAGAACGCCGACATCATCTCCGAGGTCGGAGCGGGTATTCGAGAGCATGCGCCCGACTCTGTCATTGTCATGGTTACCAATCCACTTGACCTGATGACCTACCATATGCAGAGGGTTACTGGATTTCCTCCTGAGAGGGTTGTTGGACAGGCTGGAATACTGGATTCAGCCAGGATGACTCATTTCATCGCTGAAGAACTAGGAGTGTCTAACGAAGATGTTCAGGCGATGGTACTCGGTGGCCACGGCGACACAATGGTGCCACTTCCCCGGTACACCACCGTTTCGGGCATCTCAATCACCCAATTGATGGATGCTGAAACCATAGATGCCATCTGCAAGCACACTGCGAGCGGCGGTGGAGAGATCGTTAAGCTGCTTGAGAAGGGCAGCGCCTTCTACGCGCCCGGCTCGGCAGCGGCGATAATGGCTGAGTCAATCCTCAATGACAGAAAGCGCAGCCTGCCGTGCAGCGCCTACTTGAACGGGCAGTACGGTCTTGATGACATCTACATCGGTGTACCCGTAGTGCTTGGCAAGAACGGTGTGGAACGGATAATCGAGCTTGAACTAGAGGAATTCGAGCTTAAAAGTCTCCATGAATCAGCCGAATTCTACAAGAAACAACTCAGTGGAATCCTCGGATACTAGTCCGCTGGTTTCTTTCGTTCTGAGGGAGTGGGTCATGCGTGGAGAGACAGTGCGAGCACATCCACCTCGAACATGACGGCAAGCTGCTTCTCGTCGACATGGACGGGAATGGTCCCGCGATTCCGAAAAAGGGTAGAACCGAGTGGGACGGGGGTGACTTCCTGATTAGGCTACCAACCCCTGAAGAAGCTGAGATTATGGGACTCAGGTGGAAGGAGAGGAGAATCAACAGATTTCGCCTCGGAGTGCACGACCACACGGTAATCGTCTCTACGCCCGATATCACATGGCCAGAGCACTGGGCATGGAAGGACGCTGTCATCTCTGACAGTGCCGTCGACCCGGTGGCACGCGAATCGGTCTATCGGACCCTGCACAGGGTAGTAAGTAAGGTTGTCATCACCAACACTGAGGGCAGGATACTGATGGTCAAAGTGACTAGGGGATTCTTCACTGGATGCTGGACTCTTCCAGGTGGTTTCGTCGATTACGCAGAGCATCCTCGCAAGGGTGCCGAACGTGAGGCGCTCGAAGAGTTAGGAATCAACATCTCGATAGCCGATCCTAAGGGAGAATCAGGAGATCCCCTAGCGGGTGATGATGGGGCGCTCATCCAAGAGGCCATATTCCAGCAGGATGGGATCAACTGGATATCGTTCACTTACAAATGTCATGCAGATATTCCAGCGGAGGACATTGTGCCCAAGGATGATGAGATAGAGGAAGCCCGGTGGTTCACACGCAAGGAAGCTCTCGATAATGCAGTTTCACTCTTCGATATAGAAGCTATACAGCGAATCGAATAGTGGTGGGCCCGCCAGGATTTGAACCTGGGTCAAATCGTCCCAAACGATCTAGCATAGGCCAGACTAACCCACGGGCCCGCAGTCCTACCCACAGGAATGAGCGGCATGAAGGTTACTAGAGCCAGTACCAACTTTCGGAGTCGGCCATGAATAGGATACCTTCCATCTCAGCCTGCCCAATGATCTGCTCTGCGGACGGTTTGGTGTAGCCCTCTTTTTCCAATTCTGAGGAGAGCGTTTGGATAGTCAGCCTGCCGTCGCTTCCGGTTGACTGGCGCATAATCCTGCGTATAGCCTCCGAGCCTCCTCTGGTCTTCTCTCCCAGAGAGGCCCTCCGGCTCTGCTCAGCGGCGATTCGGGACTCTACCTCCTGACTAATCTGTGAAGGAAGATTAGATGCGGCTACCGCCTCGGCGAGGGCCTCAGGAGACTGGAACTCCCTCTGCGTCTTGCCCTTTGAGGAGCCGCATCGGGGGCATGATGAGAACGAAGCTTTCCTAGAACCGAACGAGTTGCCGCAGATGCACTTGACTAGTATCCAGATTTCATCCACACTAGAACCACAATATCGCGGTACAATAGTTTGTCCCGAACATTACTGTGCCGGTTTGATGTATCTCGGGCCCGTGCGGGGTGCATGGTTGGGCCCAGAGTGGTTGTCGGTTGGGTGCTCGCCGTGCTTCTAGTAGGGATGTCTGCGAATAGTTTCGTTGCTGAGGGTGCGCTCACCGCCGAGGCATGGGGATTTCTCCTGCTGACTCCACTGGCTCTGGTGATGGCGCTCAGTCCTACGGTACCTTGGGAGAGTACTGATTCAGAGGGAGCTGAAGAGTGGCCGGATGACGAGGGTTCCGATGAGGGAGAGAAGGACGTCCCTGATCCAATCGAATCCGGCTTCGACATACCGGTCCTGTAATCACGTGAGTCTGAGCGTCTCCAAATTAGCAGGAGCGTAGGTCTGCACCCTGAAGCGCTCCCTCAGACCCTGTCGGAAGGCGTTGCAGGTCTGAGGATCCCCGTGATGGCAGATAATCTTGCGAGGGGTCGGATTCAGAGCCGAGACGTAATCGAATAGTTGGTTCCTGTCCGAATGGCCACTGAAGCCGTCTATGGTCACCATATTGCACCTGATATCGATCATCAGAGTCTGCCCCTTGTCCATTAGGGGAACTTGGGCATGACCTTGCTGCAGACGCCTGCCCAACGTTCCCGAAGCCTGGTAGCCAACGAAGCACAGGGTATAGTTGGGCTCAGGTGCCCAGTGCTTGAAGTACTCAACAATAGGACCTCCGGTCATCATCCCACTGGTAGCGAGGACGATACAGGGGCTGGGATCGAGTAGAATCGTATCCCTCTGTTCGCGCGAGTCGACCTGCTTGAACCATGATGAGTTGAAGGGGTTCTCGGAACCTCCCTTAAGCATCTGACGACGGAGGTCCCTATTGAGGAAGTTCGGATGACTGGAGTGAATCGCTGTGGCCTCGGATATCATTCCGTCGAGCCAAACGGTAACAGGCTTGACGTTGCCCGATTTGAATAACTGGTCTATTGCTATCATGACCTCTTGAGATCGGCCGACTGCGAACACAGGACAGAATATCTTGCCACCCCTCCCAAGTGCGTCGATGATGAGGTCCTGCAACTCTTGGCTGGCCTGCTGCCTTGTGGGCTGGATGTCCTGAGGTCCGCCGTAAGTCGATTCTATTACTAGTGTCTCAACCTTGGGGAACCTGACTGTTGCTGCATCGAAGAGCCATGACTTCTCGTACTTGATGTCGCCTGAGAACAGCAACTTGTGTTCGCCCCTGCCTTCTCCGATTTGCATGTAGACGCTGGATGAGCCGAGAATGTGCCCGGCGTTCTCCATTGTCATCTTTATGTCCGGAGATATATCCGTCTTGTCGCCCCAGTTGACATCGACAACGTGCTTGATGCATTCCTGTATGTCGGCTTTCGAGTATGGCGGTTCGTTACCCTCCGCTCGAGCCACCTTGATGTAGTCAATCTGGAGTAGTGTCATGAGGTCACGAGTCGGTGGCGTGCAGTAGACAGGCCCCCTGTAGCCGTACTTGAACAAAACTGGGAGCATGCCAATGTGATCTATGTGCGCGTGAGTAATCACAATCGCGTCCAAATTGTCCAGTGGGAGCAACTCAGGAGCGGTGAAGAAGGGCTCTACCTCGCTGCGTTTGGTGGTTGGCTTCGCCCCGCAATCTACGAGTACCTTAGACTCGTTGGTAGTGACTAGGTGCATCGCCCTACCAACCTCTCTGTAAGAGCCCAGTGCAGTGACCCTGACCCAGGGCTCACCGGGCCTTGGGTGACGGTAGATGCGGGTGCCGAACTTCCTTAGCAGTGATTTCCTGTCATCTGCCATCTCCTTGCGGTATCGTCGAATGTCATGCTGGGTTCGACTTCCTATGGCAGGCGCCCTGACCACGTCAACTAGCCAACCAATCTCATCACGCAGAGCCCTGATGTTCGAACCCTTTGGGCCAACGGCTACGGAAGGATCGTCGCATTCGAGGATAACTTGACTGAGAGCGGGGTCGAGCCAAGTCTTGCGAACATCGGCACCGGGAGGAATCAGTCGCGCGACCGCGTCATGAACTGCATTTTCGTCGACCATTATATCGGCATGGGGTCTGATGACTACGCGGCGCTTGATGGTCTTCGCTATTCTGACCGTGAGGTTATCACCAGAGCCGCTGAATGCCCCTGGCTGCTTGGTCACTATCGAAATCGAGCCAGCCTCTAAGTCGACCTCGTAGTCGACATCCTTGGGTATTAACTTCGAAATTTTCTTCTTCAATTCACTCAACGTAAAGCGCATTCGTTCACATCCTTGCTATGCTCGCGGCAGTACTTGTCACCCACCAGAATGGGAGGTTGGCACTTGGCCGGGAGGGGATTCAGATTCCAGACAGGAGGTTTGATACCTCGTCTTCAGAGAGTTGGTTGAAGCCTACGCCGGGGGTGATGACGACAAGATCCATTCCGTTGCCGCTGGCGGCGTCGCGCTGAGCGGAGGCGAGCAGGGCCTTGGCGGCGACACGCAAGGCCTCGTCCACGGACATCCCCTCTGTGAACTGATCCTCGAGCACTCCATACATGTAGGGGCTGCCAGAACCGGTAGCACAGTAGACGTCAGGAATCGAACCGCCGGCCGAATCTATACTATAGACACTAGAACCGGAATCATCCACGCCTACGATTAGAAGTTGGACGTAATGCGGTCGGCCAACTAGGATGTTGGCAGTTAGTGTAGCGGCGCCCTTCACGGTCATTGGAGTACCGTGCTTGAGTTCGTAAAGACGCAATTCGGCCGTGAGAGTACGAGATAGCGACTGAGCGTGGCCCACTAGTCCTGCAGTGGTCAGAGCCACTGAGTCTGAAATCTTGAATACCTTCTGCACGTTCTTATTGGCAATGAAGTGCCCCATAGTGGCCCTGTGATCGGCCCCGACCACTACTCCACCGTCAAAAGTAATCCCGATGGTACTGGTTCCGGTCTTGACGACATCCATGGAATCGTTCATTGAGTCACCTGCTGCAGGGAAGTCCCCAGCGAACCCGACTCGATTCGGGCCCCTTATGAATGCGACGGGAGAGGAGACTGGAAAATCGTGGAATGGATGTAAACGTGATTTACGCGCTGTGCCCTACCGCAGAAGTCAAGGCGACGCGTAGAAGCGGGTAGTCGTGGCTAAGGGTGAGGCAAGTGGGCCGCGCTGGATAGAGATGCCTAGCATCTCGGATGATGCGGGCATGGCTATGGAGCCCGGTGAGAACTACCACGACCTTGCAGACAGGTATCCTGACGCCCCCGTATCCAGAGGAACTGGGGACGCCATCGTCCATCGGGCAGTACTCGACGATATCACCGGTGTGCCCATGGTGATGGACTGGGTATCAGATGGAGACCTAGTAATCGTGGAGATGAGCAGGATGCTGAGCCGGGAGCTTGAGCTGCAAACAGCAGTAGAGAGGCTCAGGGGCTTCGTAGAGGATGACCTATGCGGCGAGGTAGTCAGACTAGGGGATTCGCGACTTTTGCTGCTACCCTCTGAATTCGAGAGCACTCGGAAGTCCGAGGGTACATCGATGTACTTCTGAGGTGATTCCATCGAGAGCCGTATCGAGCAGCCATGCCCGGTTTGCGATTCCGGCAAAGAATTGACAATGATAGCGCACACTTCCGAGATACCATACTTCGGAGAACACACCCAGTTGACCATACTTTGTGACTCATGCGGTTGGAAGCATACCGACTTCATCCCCGCCGAAGGTAGCAAGCCTGGCGGATGGAGCCTCAAAGTAAATTCGCCTGAGCATTTGAGTGCGAGGGTAGTACGCTCCTCATCATGCACAGTGAGGCTGGTCGAACTGTCCCTCGAAGCCTCTCCGGGAAACAGTTCTTCAGGTTACATCTCCAACATCGAAGGCGTGTTCAACCGTTTTGGGGATGTCATCATGATGCTTCGTAGGCAATCTGAGGATGATGATACCGCTGAACAATGCGATATCCTTCTGCGAGAGATCAGGAGAATCAGCGCTGGACAGGGGTCTGTTGAACTCCTACTCTTGGATCCGATGGGGCACAGTCAGATTCTTCATGATGATGCGAACCCGAGAGAGCTCACAGAGGACGAACTATCGAAATTACAGACAGGCCCATCCATTCCAGTGTTCGACGTAGACGACCTCTAGAGGGCATCAGGGGCGAGGAATTCATCTAGCCTGTCAGACCACATGTCTCTACGTTCGGCCAGTTCGTGCAGCCACTCTGTGGCCCTATCGATACAGATTTGCTTAATTTCGCCGGCGAGCATTCGACCGCTCTCGTACTCTGCCTTGATTTCAGACAGAGCGTTGTCATCGCGCTCGAAAAAGAACTGTAAGTACTGGAAGGCCACGTCCTTGGAACAGTCGCCGCCGAGGCGGCGGTGCTCCTCTACAGTAGGTTGCCCCCCACTGAATGACCGTTTGACCTTCACTTCCATCTCCTCAATCGACTCGTCCATGAATATCGTCGTCTCCGGCTGTGAGGAGGACATCTTGTTCCCCGTCATACCCACAGCGAACCTGTGGTAGGTCGAGCAAGGTGGCATCAAACCCATGCCACCTAGTTCGCGCTCCAGTGCAAGCATTTGCATTCGCACACGTGCGCGATCGTCAAGTGTAGCGCCGGGGATGTCGAGTGTGCCGTACTTAGGATTGGCGAGTATATCAGCAAAGCCTAGGGGGGCGAGTGCCCCTGCCATTTGATCGAAAAGAATGGCCCTCGCTGAATTGTCGACCTTTCCACCGATGATGCCTAGTGCTCGCTGGTTGCCCTCCTGCACCGATAGTGCCACCGTCAGACCTCCTTCCTTGCGCGGCTTGACATTGAACCAATGGGTCTTACCTGCAATACCACGAGTGAGTCTCAGATGGGGGTCTTGATCGATACCGACAGGGACTACGATGGGACGCAATCCACCGAAGTCCTCCAGTTGGGGATGAATGATGTCGCCTACTTGAATCAGCGGCGCCTGAACGTGAGCCAGATTGGTCTCGCCACTGAATCCATATATCGCCTCGAACTCGGACAGGTTCGTCCTTTTACCTAGAGTAAATGCGAGTCGTTGCACAGCAGGTCTTGAGCTCTGGAAGTAAACCTTAGTGGAATCAGGATCGAGGCCGAGGGCGGCATAGTTGTGGATGTACTCATTTAGGGCGGTTTTGCGGCCCTCCTTGAGGGAGGTGCCTCGGGTGGCTAGTGCTTCGAGGTCGGCAACTGTAACCGTGATGTCGGCGCCTTGCTCCTGGAACCATTTGACTTGGTCTATGACCATAGAGTGACCTAGGTGCATCCTGCCACTAGGCATCAGACCTGTCAAAACTCCGAATGGCTCTGCCCGCTGGATGCAGCCAAGAACTACGTCGAGATCACGATGGGCGAATACGATACCTCGACGGTGCAACATACCCGGATTCGGGAGTTCGGAGGGATTCACTGTACCGAGGCCGAACTGTTTGATAATTCTCGCGTAGTCCTGCGACTGCTCAGACGACCATGGGTCTATGCGCTCGCCTCCCGCCACGTCCCGTGGCCTGCAATGCCCTCAATCAAGGCATCGCCCCTCAAAGCCGCCAAGAGTCCAACCGTTAGACCGAAGTATGTAACCGCCTTCGAGCCCCCATGGCATCGATACACTGCATTGGGGCCGGGCTCGTGGGCTCCTACGTCGCATGCAGGTTGGCCGATAGGGGGCATGACGTGCACGTGCATGACATGAATCCACGACCAAAAGTAGTTGGATACCCTGGAGTGATGATTCATCACGGCGACGCTTTGGACCACTGCGAAGAACTGAATGAGTACGCAGAGGTGGATATAGTCGTCAACATGCTACCAGGAGATATAGGGAAGATTGCAATGAATACACTGAATGAGCAGGGCTACAGGACGGTTGATCTCAGTTTTAGTGACGATACTCCTGACCTGCATGACGAGAAAGCGAGGGATTGGGGGACTAGTATTCTATGGGACGTGGGGATAGCGCCCGGTCTGTCTAACATGCTTCTAGCAGAGGCCTATCGTAGGCTGGGCCCGTTGGCCAGAGGTGAAGTTCGGGTCGGAGGCAATCCAACCGGACCGACAGGAGGTTGGAACTACATGGCTCCGTTCTCACCTAAGGACGTCATCGCAGAGTATACCAGACCTGCAAGAGTCATCAGAGATGGAGAAGAGGTGGTTCTACCTGCGCTTACAGAACGTCATCTGATTGATGTCCCTGAGCATGGCCAGATGGAGGCCTTCCTGACAGATGGTTTGCGCAGCGTGCTCAGCTCGATACCTGCCGTCGAGATGTCGGAGTACACCGTCCGATGGCCGGGCCATATCCAGCGATTCATCGATGAGAGGAATGCGGGTACCCTAGATGAGGACGAGTTGCTGCGCGAATGGTGGTTCGACCACAAGATGCCTGAATTCACTTGGATGGAAGTCAGGGCAGAGGGTCACGATGGCACCGAGATGGTGTGGAGGGTAGCTGACCACGGAGGTGATGATGGTTCGTCGATGGCACGCAGTACCGGGATGGTGACCGCGTGCTGCGTCGAGGAGTGGCTGGCCGACCCCGAGATGCTCCCTCCGGGAGTGCATGCGCCCGAGGCATTGGCCCCCGGAGTCGTTGCTCGGATTATCCAAACCATGCGCTCGGAGAGAGTTAGAATCGAGGGACCTGATATCGAGTTGTGACTATTCAGAGAGCTCTCTCTGATCTCTCTTGACAAGGTAGTTGATGCTCACTGGCACTGCAATCAGCACCGCTGCTGCAATCACCGGGAGGGCCCAATTCATCTCAATATCTGCTGGCCTCTCTATGAGCCAAGTGAACACGAGGGCGGACTTCTGGAAGTCCGAGGACCACTGGAAAAGATTGGTAGTATGGTGACCGACCACGGTCACGGCATGGTGTAGTCCGTTGAACGTGACCTGCGGCGTGGACAGGACGGAATTGGGGTCACCATCGAGTTCTATGGAAGCAGTCATTCCCGGCTCTATCGTCAGGAGCAATCCGTCTGCTGTCTCACTCCAGCCGACTATGAGGTTACGCTGATCCACTTCAATAACCATCAAGTCTGAGCCTGAGGAATCAGTGACTCGAACCACTCCCGTGTCGAACTGCAGCCTTACTGTGCCGGGAACGGCCCACGATGATTGGTTTGGGAGTGTAGCTGTGATGGTACTCCCCTCGACAGTTACGACGACCTCGTTGCCCGACATTCGGTGGTGGTGCCACTCGCCCCAGGTAGTGAACCAGACATCCTGCTGCTCGAGCCATGACATCACCCCTTCATCCTCCCTCAACTTGAGGTCATCCTTTCTCGCTTCCCAATAGATACTGACTAGGGTGTCCTCCTCAACTGATTCAAGCAGTTCTCGGTCTGCCACTCCCCGCTCCAAGCTGCCCCCATTCCTCGTCATAGTAGTGAGGCCCTCGGGTGCCTCCGTCAGCAGATCACCTACGATTTCGAAACCGGCTTCGACCAGAGCGGTAGCAGTGACCTCGTCGAGATGCTGCCCTGGAACTCCAAACGATATTGGATGCGGGTCCCAGCGTGAGGCGTTGGTAAATTCAGTGATGTAGCCCTTACAGGCCTCGATAACCCAGATTTCTTCGGCGGTGACAACTCCTTCGTAGCCGTGGCATCCGAACTCGTCTCCGTGGGCTAGTCTCTCTGGGCCAATTATGTTACTCAGCCAACTGTCGTCCTCCCACTCGGCAGCGACAGGCGGGGCTGTTGTGGCAGTGGCTAGGAGGACCACCATGAGCAAGCCAGCCATACTCCTGTTGCGCATATCAGGGGGCAATAGAAGTCAGCCATCAACTCTTGTGTAATCATGGAAAGTTCAATCGCACCGTCTCTGACTCAGATGCTGGTCGTCGGAACAAGCCGCATCCTTGATGGACTTCCGACGTACAGGTCAGTAGGCATATGCAGCAGTATCTGGATTTCTTGCGTCGGATTCTCGCGAAGGGCGAGGAGAAGGGGGACCGTACGGGGACGGGGACCATCTCGGTGTTTGGTCACCAGATGCGATTCGACCTCTCCGAGGGCTTTCCGGCAGTGACCACTAAGAGAGTACACTGGCCGAGTATTATCCACGAGTTGCTGTGGTTCATCTCAGGAGACACCAACATCGGCTACTTGCAGGACAACAAGGTTCGAATCTGGAACGAGTGGGCTGACGAGGATGGAGACCTCGGACCTGTATACGGCAAGCAGTGGCGGAAATGGGAGGCTGACGACGGCAGAGTAATCGACCAGATTGAGAACGCCATCGACCTGATTCGAAGTACCCCCGACAGTCGACGTATCATCGTCTCAGCATGGAACGTTGGCGAACTCGATGAGATGGCTTTGATGCCTTGCCATGCTTTCTTCCAATTCTACGTCAATGACGGGAAACTCTCGTGCCAACTCTACCAAAGAAGCGCTGATGCATTTCTCGGTGTACCATTCAACATCTCCTCGTACAGCCTGCTAACCTGCATGATGGCTCAGGTGTGCGACCTCGAGCCTGGCGAATTCATTTGGACAGGAGGGGATTGTCACCTCTATCTCAACCACCTCGAACAGGCCCGCGAGCAGATTGGTCGTGTGCCTCTTGAGTTACCAACATTGAGGCTTGACCCTTCTGTTAAATCGATTGACGACTTCTCTAACGAGAGTATTGAGATTACGGACTACAACCACCATCCGCATATCGCAGCCCCGATCTCCGTCTGAGGTGAACTAATGAAGATGGCAATGATTGTCGCGATGGATGAGAGCGGATTCATCGGCAGAGGGAACCGCCTCCCTTGGAGGCTGACGAGCGACATGGCCCGATTCAAGCGCCTTACAGAGGGAGAAGGGTCCAACTCAGTAATCATGGGAAGGAAAACTTGGGACTCGCTTCCCGACTCATTCAGACCCCTTCCCGAACGTGTCAACATCGTAATGTCGCGCGACACCGGATGGCTAGCAGAGGGTGCTGAGACCGCACTATATGTGGGACGAGCAATTGAGTTGGCTTTCGCTGAGGGAAGTGAGGAGTGTTGGGTCATCGGAGGAGCGCAAGTCTACGAGATGTTCCTCGATAGGGTTGGCGAGATTCACGTGACCACCGTTCACACCAATGATAGCGGAGAGGTCAAATTCCCTGAGTGGGATAGGAGCAAATGGTCTGAAGAGGTTGTCGAGAGTCTTGACTCCGATGATAAAAACGAGTGTCCCTCAACATACTCAGTGTGGAGAAGAATCTGAATTCCATAGTAAGATTGAGTGCAGATGTGTGTGCACTCGCTTGATTTTTCCTACTCCTCATACTAAATAGGGTGGGCAGTCGCGGCCGGACAGAGGTATATCTTAGTGCGATTTTCAGATTTTGGAATAGACCCTAGTTTGGTCGAGGCACTGCGGAATGAGGGCATAGTGGAACCGTTCGAGGTGCAGCGCGAAGCGATACCAGATGCGATGCTGGGCAAGGACGTATGCTGCAGGGCCCCGACCGGTTCCGGTAAGACGCTCGCATTCGCTCTACCACTGATTTCTAGGACCGTCGAGGCCAAGCCAAAGAGGCCTACCGCACTGATTCTCACTCCGACGAGGGAACTTGCTGAGCAGATTCGTAACGTCCTGCATCCTCTCGCAAGTTCGGCTGGCCTAGGTGTCCTGTCGGTCTACGGAGGGACTCCGTACAAGGGGCAGTTGAGGAAGCTTAGTCGCGGCGTCGAGATACTGGTCGCCTGTCCAGGCAGGCTGATCGACCTGTTGGACAGAGGCGCACTACGCCTCGACAATGTAGGAGTCGTGGTACTGGACGAGGCCGACAGGATGGCTGACATGGGATTCATGGAACCAGTCTGCTCGATACTAGACAAGTGCAGACCGGACCGGCAGACCATACTGTTCAGTGCCACTTTGGACGACGACGTCACGGAGATAGTCGATTCGTACCAGAACGATCCTGTGAGGATCGGAATTGGCCCTAAAGAGGTGAGCATGGATAGCATGCAGCACCTGTTCTGGAAGGTCAACTTCCGAACAAAGGCGAACCTATCCTCATACATTACCGAGAAGTGCGGACGGAGCATCATATTCTGTAGAACTAGGGCCGGAGTGAACAGGCTCGGCGACGAGATGAGCGAGATAGGTTCGTCGTTCACCACTCTGCATGGCGGGATGAACCAGAGGCAGAGGGACAAGTCGATGCAGAAGTTCAGCGCCGGCCATGTGAGGGTACTGATAGCTACTGATGTCGCCTCCCGTGGGATCGACGTGAATGACGTCAGCTGCATCATCCATTTTGACCCTCCCGAGAACGGCAAGGCGTACAAGCACCGTAGTGGGAGGACCGCCCGAGCCGGCTCTACCGGCACTGTCGTCTCACTCGTGCAGGGGTCACAGAACAAGAAGTACCGTAGAATCCAGAACGAGGCAGGCATAAGGTGCAAATTCACCGAACCCGATGTCGAGATGCTGGAAGAGAGGGAATTCATTCCCGCGCCAGCCGGCAAACCCGAGCGACGAGAAAAGTCCCGAAGTCCACGTTACAATAGAAAGAGGGCGAGGAGATATAGGAAGAGTGCTCAGTACAGGTCCTCAAACCACGGCTCGGGGCATTCGAAGGGGCGCCGGAAGAGTAAACGGAACGGTCGGTCCCGCGGTAAGCTGAAGAAAGCGGACTCCAGAGCCTAGCAAAGTTGGCGATGA
Organism: Methanobacteriota archaeon; assembly: GCA_004195715.1. Classification (GTDB taxonomy): domain Archaea; phylum Thermoplasmatota; class Poseidoniia; order Poseidoniales; family Thalassarchaeaceae; genus Thalassarchaeum. The sequence goes on from PSPX01000006.1 coordinate 80,514, forward strand.
ATCAATGGGCTTTCAGTACGTCCTTTCAGAGGATACCTACAACCCTATTCTTGTAAGCAGAGTAATTTCCAGGCCAAACAATTAGGTTTCCATCTCCTTGTAAATCCCAAATTGTGTCACACACTTTATCTAGGAAAAATCGGTCATGACTTACCGTGATAATACCTCCATCAAACTCATTCAGAGCGGTCTCTAGAGCCTCCTTTGCATCTGTGTCCAAGTGGTTTGTGGGTTCATCGAGCAAAAGCATATTATTTTCCTCAAGCAGGAGTCTGAGAAGAGCCACTCTGGCCCTTTCACCGCCACTAAGTTTGCTAAGTGGAGTTGAGACCATTTCCTTTGTGAATTGAAACTGCCCAAGAAGTGCTCGCAATTCACCATACTCCATCCTCGGTTTCAATTCCTGAACCTCTTCGATTGGAGTGAGTTCAAAATTCAAGGAGCGATGATCTTGATGGAAGTACCCAATTTGCACCCCGGGACTGATTTCTAATTTCCCGGAGTCAAGATTTAATTCGCCTGTAATGAGTCTGAGGAGAGTAGTCTTGCCTGCTCCATTTGGACCTATTACTCCTATCTTCTGGCCCCTGCGAACACTTACTCCTAAATCCTGAATTATTGGTTTTGAAAGAGATTCAAAGGATAAACTTGCATTACGGAACTCCAATACCTCCAGACTACTCTTCTCTGCAGATTGGAGATTGAAATTTAGACTCTGACGCTGCTTCGGCTTCAAAGATTTTAGCCACTTTAACTCTCGTTGGGAGCGCGAAATCATGAAATGTTTCTGGGATACTGATTTGTCGTACTTGTTGGCTCTCTTCATCGATTGCATAGCCCCTTTGAGACGCTTAATCTCCTTCTGCATCTTTACAATTCGATCATTCAATGTTCGTAGGAAGATTTTCTTCTGCTTTAGAAATGATGTGTAGTTTCCAGGATAGGCACGAAGATGCGAATCCTGAATCTCAACGATGTTATTGCAGACTTTATCGAGAAAATACCTATCATGGCTAACTATCATCAGTGCACCATCAAATCTGTTTAGGAACCTCTCAAGCCACTCGAGAGTATTGAAGTCGAGGTGATTCGTTGGTTCATCAAGGAAGAAAACATCAATCTGACTTAGTCCGACCAGTTGTCTGGCAAGAGCGACTTTTGCACGCTCACCGCCAGAGAGAGAGATTAGTGGCACATCCATCGAGTTTTGATCTAAATTCAGTGCCTTGAGAATCTCCTGGGCATGCCCGGCGACGTCACCACCGCCTGATCGGGCCATCAAACTCTGCAACTCCTGATATCTCTCCATGTCTGGCTGCCAGTCGCCATCATAGAACGATGGTTTCTCCATTTTTCCTTCGAGTTCAGAGATTTCTTCTTCTAGCTCTAGAAACTGTCTCCCTCTACGATTGAGCTCCTGCCTCAGAGTCGCATCGTCGTCTATATCTCTTATTTGTGTTAGAAAGGCAAGCCTCAATGCCGGGGCGAATGAAATGTCCCCAAGATCCTGATCTTGATTACTGATAGTTCTGAGAAGTGTAGTTTTTCCGGATCCATTGTGTCCTATTACGCCAATACTATCGCCTTCGTCGATGCGTAAATTTACCCCCTCTAGAACTGTCAGTGGACCGAAGGCCCTGTGAACTTCTTCGAGGCGAATTAACTCTCTGACCACACCTCTCCGCGAGAGCCCCCCCTACAAGTAACCGATTGACTGTACTGCTACATACATCAACCGGAGTGAATCATACGCTACCCTATCCCTCACATACATTTCACAGATAGGGCTCTCGTGTCGGGAAGAGGCGCTCAAGTTCAGCAAGAAGTGATGACAGTGCCGCTTCGATGGATTCACAAGTACTAGTTATGGTGCATTGCTGTGACAGGGGTCCCCGTTGAGCAGAAACCGCCTTCAGGGGTGCAGGAGATTCTGGTTCCCGAAAGGGTGGTTAACGGCCTCCCAACAATGTACTGTTTCGAGACCTGCCCGTTCTGCTTCAAGGTCAAGGCGCTCCTAGGCTCTAGGGGCATAGAGTACTCGAAGGTCGAGGTCGACCCTACCTTCAAGACGCAGCTGAAGTGGTCTGACTGGGGTAAGGTGCCGGTGTTCGTCGACGTCGATGGCACCCAGGTGAACGACTCGAACTACATCCTCCACTACATCGACTCCAATGACTCGGGCTCGTTCCCGCTAATAGGTGAGGACCCCGAGCAGGACCGGTGGATGGACTTTTCCAACAAGATCCTAGGGAAGTCCATCGTCGCAGTAATCTACACCTCTTACAAGACCTCTCTCCATGCCCTCGATTACGTGACTAGGGTTGACAACTTCTCGTTTGGCAGCCGCCTGATCAACAAGTGGCTAGGGGCCTTCATCATGCGCATGGTAGGCAAGAGTAGAGCGAAGATGTTCGAGCTCCCGCCCCGTGAGAACCTCCAGTACCAACTGGACGAGATGTCCAAGGGGATCGAGGGGGACTTCTTCGGAGAGGAAGAGCCTAACGGGGCCGACTACGCCAACTTCGGGATCCTTCGGTCGATGCAGGGCCTGAATGGGTTCGACATAGTCGAGAGCCATCAGGTCGTGTCCGGCTGGTACGGAAGGATGCAGGAGCACTCCGGCGTGTACTGACTAGTACTGGTCCATCTTATCGCGGGCAGTAAGTTGGGTATCCTCTGATTCAGGGTACCTCAAAGAGGAGGCTGCAGCAGGTCAGCGCACCTTCGGCCTTTGCCAGTTCTGAGGATTCTACGGGCTGTACGTCGAAACCCCGAGCCGAGAGACGCTCTCCGGTCCGGGGGAAGTCGGCTCCGAAGAGGACCGTGTTGCCGATGCGAACGACATTGGCGGCGTTCGGTTCCGCCGGATCAACCGAGATGCAGTCCTGTTCGGGAAAGGTGTCAGCATCTATCCACTCGGGATTGATGAGCAGGGTGTCGTCCGAGACTGCGGTTACTGCTGACTTCAGGTGGAGGCACCCGCGGAATTCTGTCTCAATCACTCGGTAGCCGTGGTCGGCGACTAGTGCTCTCAACTGACGCACGGCCTCAGCGTTACTACGGGTAGAGAGGCCGACGTAGATGCTCTTGGCTACGGTCAGTACGTCTCCGCCGTCGAGTATCCCGGGCGCTTGGATGTGACTGATTGGACGATACGGGGCGAGCGTTCGCTCGATCGACAGCCGTTCGCCACGTCGCGACAGGGCCCCCGGCCTCGTGATAATCACGATTTCGTCAAGCACAACCGCGATGTCCTCGACAAACACCGAATCGGGAAAGCCGGGATCTCCGGCAAGATGTTCGACCTGACAACCAAGGCCCTCGAGGAGTCCTTCGTAGAGGCTGTGCTGGGCCCTCGCGGTGTCGACGTCGATTTCTTCTCGCTCGAGGAGAGTCAACTCACAGTTTCCGATGGTCGGACTAACGCCTCTGGTGATCGCTACACGCATCGGACTCACCGCTCCGGCTTCTTCTTGGCCTTCACGGTCTTCGGATTCCAGAGTTCCGAGCCGTCAGTGCGGGTGGTGGCGAGGCAGGACGAGCGGTTGTGCCCAGTCCGTCCGCACCGGGAGCATAGAAACTCGCTCCTGGACTTCCCGGGAGGCTTGGCCTCTGCCTTCTTCTCAAGCCGGTTCCGCATCATCGAATCGGTCATTTGATCGTGACACTTACGGCAAATGTGGACGATTTTTCCCTGATTTCTGGTGAGCCACTGCTGGTCGTCCCCCTCGGTGTTGCCTTGGCTGGCGATGTGCTGTGGATCCAAGG
>PSPX01000007.1 GCA_004195715.1 Methanobacteriota archaeon
CCCGTCGCCACTCTTTCTACCGAGTTTTCCATCTTCTACCATGCTAATCAATAGCGGTGCGGGTGCGTACTTGTCGTCCCCGAAACCCTCGTGCAGGACATTCATGATGTGAAGAACAGTGTCCAGGCCGATAAGATCAGCCAGTGCGAGGGGGCCAATAGGATGATTCATCCCGAGTTTCATGATTCCATCAATGGCTTCAGGCTCGGCCACGCCCTCCTGCAGAGCTAGGATTGCCTCGTTAATCATAGGGCACAGTATCCTGTTGCTCACAAAACCAGGCGAGTCATTACATGAAAGCGCGGTCTTGCCCATCCTCTCTGCTGCAGCGACTACTGCCGAGTTAACTTCATCGGAGGTCTCGGAGCCGTTGATTATCTCGACCAGTTTCATTATTGGCACAGGATTCATGAAGTGCATGCCAATTACCCTGTCGGGCCTATTGGTTGATGCTGCAATCTCATCGATGCTGATGCTCGAGGTGTTGCTCGCTAGTATTGCCTCCGGCTTACAAATACTGTCTAACTCAGAGAATATGGAGAACTTCAACTCGGGAATCTCGGGGATTGCCTCGACAACAAGATCGCAATCTGAGGCTTCGCCCCTGTCTGTCGATATGCGCACGCGCGCGAGGGCGGCGTCGGCATCGGCTTGGCTCATCTTCTCCTTCAAGACAAGTTTTGCAAGAGACGTTTCAATCGATGCCATGCCGCGATCGACGAAGGTCTGCTCAATGTCAATCATGGTCACATGGTAGCCCGCGCAAGCTGCTACTTGGGTGATGCCGTTACCCATCTGACCGGCACCCAACACGGCTATGCTGCCTATCTCCACACGTCGTCGTGCATACGGAAGGGCATGAGTCTTACTCAGCCAGTTCGTCTTCGGATTCGGCAATAGGCAGTTCAGCAACCCCATCAATCTCAGACATGATGTCTTCAAGGTCGGGTCCGTTATTCTCAATCTCATCCCTTCGGGCGCGACGCCTGCGTAACAGGGTTGCTGGCACTGCTATGGCGAGCAATGCAACGATAACTGCAAGAGAGAACCACCACAGCATCGGGCCGGAGTTCCGGGCGTCCTCGATGGCCCAATCAATCCATTCTTGCTCCATCACCTCTATCGAAGATGTGTATTGGTTGTTGGCGGCGTCGACGGCAAGTCCGTTGATGATGTGAGTGCCTGGAGATTCGGGTATTGTGATGTGAATCTCGAACTGGTCACTCGAGTCACATACGAACTCCTTCGACTCGATCTCGGTCCACAACATCACCGTCGTGCCGTGCTCACAGATGCCGCCAACGACGCGGGTTGTAGCCAGAGGAGTGGTTCGGTTGGTTACCTCAAAGAAACTCAACACAGGAGGGGTGGTGTCCCTTACGATAGAGAGCGTGTAGTTGTCTACGTGGTCTAGGGCGTGGATTTCGATGAGGAACTTGTTCTCGCCCTCGATTAGATCGAATATGATGCTAACCACGCTTGCTCCGGGCTCAATCAGGTGCTCCCCTTCGACATCAGATCTGCTCCACCAAATCTCCTGGTCGGGCCCTCTCTGTAGGGTTGCCTCAACTTGGTCGATGGCCACAAGGCCACCGTCCCAGTCAGCAGCGACGTGAGTATTGTAGATTGAGGCATCAAGCAGGATGCTGCGACATTCGAGGAACCTGTTGTTATTTTCCTGAGGTTCTGTGAGGTCGATAGCCTCCAAGCATACCTCGTGTACCCCGGTGTGGTTCAGTTCAAACAAGGCCCCGCTGGTAATTGCAGTGCGCTCGCTGATGAGGACGCCGTCGATAGTAAAACGGACGTGGACTTCTTCGCTGGAAAGCCACGAGAGCCCCTGCCTATGGTCGAAGAATGAGTCTTCGGTGCCCGGGCTGATGGTCCACTCAACGAGAGGGGTGGTACGATCGAGAGCTAGGGGCCACTCCTCAGTGTCCGTGTTGTTGGCCCAGTCAATCATTTCGAGAGAAATGAGGTAGTCTCCGTCCGGCAGCTCAGTAGTGTCGATCTGATACTGAGTGACAATGCTCACTTGACCGGGGTCATCCTGCATTATGATTTGTGGAATCAATTGGTTGGTCTCGCACTGAACATACTGGTGGGGTGAATTCAGGGCAGTGATTCTCAAACACCAGTAGCGGATGTCAACTGGGATTGAGGCGGTGAGCACTCCTTCGCTCATGTTCACAGGTGTGGAAATCTGTGCCGGAGTGTAGTGATAACCGGCTTGGTCGGAGACATCGAGAAGGTCGGCGCTGGGCACATGGGGGTCATACACCACGACAAACTCTCTAGTGAATGAATTTCCAGCAGTATCGCTGACCACTATGTCGAAGATGCTGCTGCCATATACGTAATAGAAAGATGACCCGGAATTCGACCTAGCCTCGGCCTCTGCCAGTTGAATCGTGAGTTCTGCGTTACCGTTCTCGTCCAGTTCGACTGCGCTGCCTGAGTGAGTAACGCTCGCACCGGGTTCTGTCTGGATGATGTAAGTGAGATTCTGTTGGTTGGTAATCCAAGGTATGTTCGACAGGGCCAATGTGGGCGCTGTCACATCGTAAGCCACTGAGAGGTAGGCCTCAGCAGTGTTGTTCGAGATGTCTGTCAATGTGACCAGGTAATCATGCCACTGCTCGATTGCAGGTAGGGTGGCATTGACCCAGACCTCTCGGAAGGTAATGTTCTCGGGCATCGCGAAGTGATTGCCACTGTTCCATATCGAAGTCAGATTGTGGTGCACGCCGGCCGTGTCGATGGCTTCGACGAGGTCGGCTTCGGGAACGCTAGTGTCCTCGTCGACCGGTTCCCAGTCAAGGTCGTCGAGGCGGAAACCGATACCGGTGTCCAAGGCGTGCAGATGAATCGGCACTACTGAATTGGACTGCGTGAGGTTGGCCGGGATGTCAAAACTCACCTCGGGGTCGAGTTCGACCAACTCGTAGGTGTATGGTAGACGCAGACTGATGTCACCTTCAACGGTGATATCGATGAAACCTGTCCAGATTCCAGCTGTCTCCGGCCTATCATAGGCGAGGTTGACTTGTAGTGCGGAAGATGGGACCTGTCCTGCGAGTGTATCGCTGCCGTTAGGCCAAATCGCATCTATCTCGCCCTCAGTCAGCGATAATTGATCGGTTATCACGAGTTCGTCACCGCCTACAATCTCGATGTCAATCCAGAACTGAACTGTCCCGCTCGGTACGGAGTAACCGTGTACTGCGACAGAATAGTTGCCGTCTTCAGGATCAACTATTCTGATAGTCTCTGCCGAAGAACCGGACCATGAGCGTGTTATCTCCTCACCAGAGGAGAATGTTCCATCTCCATTTGAGTCACGGAACAGGAATAGGTCGAGATCTGCGTCCTCGTGAGCGTTCATCTTGATGTTCAACTCGGTGGAATTCTGGACTGTCATATTGTGCCACCATGATGCCGTCATCTTGTCGCCAGAGACGTCCTGGAAGGCTGTCTCGTTATCGAAGTGGACCGGCTGGCTCCAACCGTATGCAGACACCGAGTCAACGTTCAGGGGCACAGTCGAGACCACGTGAACTGCATCTACTCCACTGCCTTCGGCCCAATCAGTCACCACCTGCTCAAAGCCGGACTCCTCGGCAGCGATGTATCCTACTGAAATATTGAGTGGGTTGTCGTTGGTCGAGACGCCGTGCAGTGCGGTGTGCAGGACCATCTGGTGGACCCCTTGCTCGGCGGGGACGGCGAACATCTCGCGCGAGGTCCCGGTGAATGTACCCCAGTTGTGCGAGCCGCTGCCGGCGTGGTTGTTGATTGAGCGTGACTCGATGAAGAAGGTCGAGTCGCCATAGGCGTCAGGGTCGTCCTCGGCATATCCGTGCGGCATCTCTGAGAGCCATAGCACGTCGATGTCGGTGTACGGGTTGTCCTCCCAGTCGACATCGAGGATGGCTGTTCCCCCGGTGTCCCACTCCTCGGGCCACTCGACGGAGAGGAAGCGCCAGTCGCCGCTCTCGGCCCTCCAGTCCCATCTGGTTGCCCCGCTTATCCACTCCTCATCGTACAGGGTCTGGTTCGACACGTTGCCGTCCAGCGGCCTCGCATCTAGTGAGAACGGGCCGCTCCAAGGCACATTGGTGACCACAGGGAGGGTCCAGTTCCTGTGCGGTATCGTCGAGGTCAAGTTGCCCCCCTGATCGAGTTCGAAGGACTCGATGAGAACGCCGTGCTGATGCAAACCGGAGTCGGCGTCGGCAGGGACCGAGACCGTCATCTGGGTTGATACAGATCCGTTGGCAGGGACCACGGTGGTGATTGGCAGAGTGATCCAGTCGTCGCCCGCGCTACCGAATGCGGTCCAGTCTATCTCGATCCTGACAGGGTCGTCAGACTGATGCCCGTTGTAGTTCCAGACCCCGAGGAAGAGTCCGTCTCTGGCATCCTCGAAGGGGAGTCCGACCCTGACCTCCACCAGTAGGTCACCTCTTCGAGCTCGCTCGACTCGGTCCAATCATCGGAGTCGACCATTGAGTCGTTATCGAAGTCCTCGACGTAGATGCCGTCTCCGTCATCGTCGCTCCAGCGGTATATCTGCAAGAACACCCGCTCCTCTGAGCTGCGGTCTTGATTCTCATCGAACGCGGAGTACTCGATGGTAGCTCTGGCTCTGAGTTGCAAGGTATCGATGGGTAACCTGTTTGCAGTGCTGTTTGTGACGTGCAGGGGGATCAGCAGATCAGGCCTGCTACTTTGGTGGCCGTCCCATGAATCGTTAAGCCCGTCCTCGCTGCCGTTGCCTAGGCTCTCCCACACCTGCACAGTGTGCTCCAGAGGGGCGAAGACTGTCGGAGTGAATCTCAGGAGGACATCAGTGTCGCCATAATTGGCGAACTCTAGGTCAACGTCCTGCGACTCGCCTGGGCGCATGAGATTGATGTTGGCATCCCTGTGTTGCCCTTGGAATGTACCGCTGTTCCACTGCGCTGGACTGGCCCACCAAGTGCCGTTCTCGCCGTCCAAGGTAGCTGTCGCTCTGGAGGCATTGAACCAACCACCGCCTTGGACAAACGGCTCGTAACCCCTGTCATCGGATGTGGAGAGTACGAAATCCCTGAACTCTTGGGATCCAGGGTAGTAACCTAGGTTCTGCTGCCATGCCTGGGCAACTAGAGCCATCAGCCCAGCCGCTATCGGAGTTGCGAGACTTGTTCCTCCCCATGTCCCCCAAGCGGAGTTGGCGTTGCTCCTCTGGTTTAGTGGGATATCGCCAGTGGCAGACCACCCCACAGAGACGATGTCCGGATCCATCCTGCCTACTACGTTAGGACCTCGGTTGGACCACGGTGCGTTCTGGCCCCATGAATCGCTGGAACGACTGCTAAATGCGCCGACTGAGAAGATGCCATGAGCGGCCCCCGGTACCTTGGCGGTGCCGAAACCGTGGCCACCGTTGCCTATGGCCACAGCGTATGATGCGTTGTCGTTGTAGACCCGGGTGAGCCAGTCGAGGTACAAGGAGTAGCCGTCGGCGCCAGCCTCATCTATGGAAGAATAACCGAATGAAAACGAACCGATGTGAGGCTGGTCGCCCTGAGTTATGGTGATGCCGTCGTAGCCCTCGGCGATGAAACGCCACCCGTCGAGCGCGTGGCCACCTGAGTAGTGGTTGCCTATCGAGGATATGGTAGCGTTCGGTGCCATTCCTAGGACCTTGCCGTCGCTCACAATTCCCTGTGCAGCCACCGCGCTGGCGCAAAGTGTCCCATGGCTTCCTGATTCAATCATGAAAAGAGTCAGATTTCCTGATCCAGGAATCCGGTTTGCATAACCATGCCGAGCAGCGTAGGTGTCTGTGTAAGGCACTCCATTGGTACCATCGGCTACCCAGTAGACCAAGCCTCCGGAGATATCCCATAGACCGTCTCCATCGGTATCTAGGCCGGCTGTCTCCTCTCCCGGGCGCATCGGAACATCATTGTAGAAATTACCATCTCGGTTAATGTCAGGGTAAACGGTCTCGTAAAGTCCGAATATCCTGTCATCGACCACTAAGATGGGGACATCTCCGCCTGCCTTGTCAATGAGCCTCCAGTCAGGGTGCTCCCCGAGGTGATAGGCCCCTGATAGCGAGGAATTTATGCCAGTAATATTGTAACCAGACGCGTCAAGCAGTCCGTCGGTGTTGTTGTCGTAATCAATCAGCGAAGTGTCAGCATACCAGGTACTCCTTGCAGGGTATGCATCACCGTACACCAGCCAGTAATACATGCTGTTGTGGTCGAACATCAACGGCCAGCCCTCGTAAGGCGACTTAGAATCAGTCACTCTAGCTTGAGTCCCGTTCAAATCGGGATGTCCGAAGTCCACTCCCGTGTCAGCTATGGCCACTACCATCCCTTCTCCAGCATACCCTCTCTGCCATGCTTCGTTAGCGCCGTGTATCTCACCGCTACGAACTGCCTCCGGCTCAAATTCAGGAGGTGCCTCGAATGGCATCGTGTCATACGGTTCGGGTGTCTTCTCGGCATCCAGCACAGCGATTACCGCCGGGACTCCGGTCAACTTGTGGAATATGCTAGCATCCATCCAAAAAGTCCTGTGATCCACCTGCCCATCAGTCGAATCAAGAGTGATTAGGGCCTCTCCATTCTTGGCCGGCTTTTGCTGCTCTATGGCGTCGTTGTCGTGCTGCCACTGGTCAAGGGTCACCAAGGAACGTGTGATGACGGTCACCCTTACTTGCTCGGCGCCCGAATCAACTCTCTCCCAAAGGCTCGAATCAACCCAGGGGGACCCGCTTTGGAATTCCTGAATTGGCTCTCTATTGATATTGTTATCAGCATCAATGATGCTGGAATTGTGTACGTGGGCGTGGTCTGCGGAAGCCATGCCAACCGAGAGAGAAGACAGTAGCAGTAGCAGTACTAATGCAGACGCTGTGCGCTGACGCATGTTCCAAGGGTACTCCGGGAACCTTTGATAGTGTCGGCTGGATGTCCTGTCAAATCAAAAGCAAGGACTCGTCAGCATCGGCTTAGAGTCCCGTGGTGTAGTGGTCCATCATACCGGGTTTTGGTCCCGGTGACGGAGGTTCGAATCCTCCCGGGACTACCACTATCTGTCTATTGCCTCGGGATCGTCAGCGAGGTCTCTAGTGATGTTCTTCTGATGTCCCTCGAGGGTGCCGCCCCCGATTTCGAGAAGTTTTGCGTCCCGCCATAGTCTCTCGACGGTGTACTCGCCGACGTAGCCGTAGCCGCCCATAACCTGGATGGCCCTGTCTGCGATATTCTTGGCGGCGGACGTCCCGAACAGCTTGACTCCATCCGAATCCAGCCTGTTACCCGCCTTCGAGAGGTCAATCTTGCGGGCGGTGTCGTAAACGTAGGCACGCATCGCCCTGTACTCGGCCCATGACTCGCCAATGTGGCGTTGAATCTGTCCGAACTCGCGAATCTGCTTACCGAAGGCTTCCCTCTCGCTTGCGTACCTATTCATCGCCATCAAACTGCGTCTGGCTATGCCCACTCCCATCGCTGCGAGGCCTAGCCTCTCCAGCTCGAGGTTTCTCATCATGTGAATCATTGATTCGCCTGGATTGCCAACGACATTTATTGCCGGGACGATGCAGTCGTCGAACACCAACTCGGCGGTGTTGCTGGATCTCATGCCTAGCTTGTCCTCAATCTTCTGACCGACCGAATAACCCGGCATGCCCCTCTCTACGATGAAGGTGGTTATCTCAGCCCGCCCCTTGGAATCGGTCCCAGTGCGAGCGTATAGCCAGACCACGTCAGCAGGCGTGCCTTCCTCGTCGATCGAGCCGTTGGTAATCCACATCTTGCGGCCGTTGATTACCCAAGAACCATCCTCGCGCTGCTCGGCACCGGTCTGCATGCCGAGGACGTCTGTTCCGTATCCGGGCTCACTCATCGCCATGCAGCCGATCCACTCACCGCTGCACAGTTTCGGCAGTATTCGCTGCTTCTGCTCTTCGCTGCCGTTGTGAGCGAGGTTGTTGGCGATAAGCTGGTCGTGAGCAAGGTATGCTAGACAGAGTCCAGGGTCGGAGTAGGAAATCTCCTCGTTGATGATGGCCACCGCAGTAGCGTCCATTCCTCCACCGCCGTACTCAAGAGGAACGGAGATCCCGAGAATCCCCTGCTCACCCAGTCTGCGGAACAGTTTGGAGTTGAACTTCTCATCACGGTCGTGCTCAAGAGCCTGAGGTTCGACCTCGTCGTAGACGAAGCTGCGCACCATCTCACGCAGCATCGCGTGCTCCTCAGTGGGATTCGCGATGTCCAGTTCGCGCCAGTCCTCTCCCATGGTCTCGCTAAGCGCCGCCTTCGTATGAGTGATTCGTAGAAGCACGCCTACGGCGTGACCCTTCTGCTATCTCTCGGGAATGGAATTACCTCGCGGATGTGGTCAGCTCCAGACAGCCACGCACAGACCCTATCGACGCCGAGGCCGAAGCCGCCATGAGGCACCCCTCCGTAGCGGCGGATGTCGATGTAGAACTCGTATGGCTCGCGCGGAGTGCCCTCCTCGTCAATGCGCTCGAGAATCTCCTTCTCAGACCAAGTCCGCTCGCCTCCACCAATAATCTCGCCGTATCCCTCAGGAGCGAGTAGGTCATGGCAGAGAACATATTTCTCATCATCTGGGTCGGGGCGATGGTAAAACGGCTTGGCTATCCTTGGATAATGTGTCAAGAAATGGGGGACGTCAAAATCAGAAGTTAGTATCTTCTCCTTAGAGTAATCAAGGTCTTGGCCCCATTCGACAACCACTCCCTTACCTTGCAGAATCTCGATGGCCTCGTCGTACCGCATCCTAGGATATTCGCTATCTGCATAGTTAGCGATTAAATCGAGGTCTCTTCCCAATTCAGTCAGTTCGTCCGACCTCTCGTCCAGTAGGGATTTAGCGATGTGTCTGACTACGCCCTCGCCATACTCCATAATCTCAGAGTTGCTCGCCCAAGCGACCTCCATTTCGGCGTGCCAGAACTCTGTGAGGTGTCGCCTAGTGCGGCTCTTCTCTGCCCGGAAGGAAGGGGCCATGGTATACAGGCGCTCGAGAGCGGGCATCGCCGCCTCAGCATATAGTTGCCAAGATTGGGTTAGGTAGACCTTGCGGTCGAAGTAGGGTACCTCGAACAGAGTACTACCGCCCTCTACTGCCCCGGCTACGAAATTCGGTGCTTGGTACTCAATGAAATCTCGGTCCCGGAAGTATGAGTGAATGGCTCCGAACACAGTCGAGCGCATCTTCAGCATCGTAGTCATTCGGCTGGTGCGCAGATACAAGTGTCGGTTATCCAACAGGAACTCGGTCTGACCTCCGTCTGCATCGGCCATGGCAGACTCGGTTATCGGGAAAGGTCGTTCGGGATTCACCGCACCAACGATCTTCCCGGAGCTGACCAGAACCTCATGACCGTGCTCCCTGTCGGTGGTTTTGACTATGCCGTGGATGATTACGCTGGACTCTATGAGGGCCGTACGGAGACCTTCGAATGTATCGTCACCGACGTCTTCGCGCTTGACTACGCACTGCACGACACCAGTCGAATCTCGAATTACTAGGAACCATATTTTGTTCGAGCCTCGGGACCTGTGTATCCAACCCTTCAGTTCGACCTCGGACCCGTCGTGGTCTCCGGCTCTTACGTCACCGATCCAGTGCTGCTTGCTCATCGACTCACTTCCTATCGGCTACTCGCTCGCTCATCGGTTAAGAAACCTCGATTCAAAGGTAGGTTCGGATGGCGAGTCTGACGGGGTTCGAACCCGCGACCGCCCGGTTAAGAGCCGGGTGCTCTACCTGACTAAGCTACAGACCCGGCCCACCGACTTGGCGCCACTCTATAACCGCGACGGAGGGGTTGTTCAGTCAAGTCTGCCGCCTTGCTTAATCATAGTCAGCACTTCTGACGGCGTCGCCATCACGACCGCGTCGCACATACCGACGAATAGTCCCACCTCGACAACTCCGTCGACCGAAAGAATCAGCTCTTCCAGCTGACCCGGGTTTGTGATGGTGGGGCCGAATTCGCAATCGAGGATGTGGCCGCCATTGTCGGTAACATAGGATGTCTGACCGCCGCGCAGATTCACCGGCCCGGGACATATTGAGTCTAATTCATCACGAATTCTCTCCCAGTCGCCGGTACCAACCTCGAGAGGTAGATCGAATCTACCGAGGACGGGTACCTGCTTGCGGTCATCTGCCACCACAACCATGGCCTTCGATGCAGCGGCTACCCTCTTCTCTTGAGTGAGGGCCCCGCCACCACCCTTGATGAGTTGGAAATCCGGGTCGAACTCGTCCGCACCATCTATCGTCAGGTCGATCTCACCGGCCTGCTTGAGTGTGAGTAGTGGGATGCCGAGGCCCTCTGCTAGATATCTAGTCGCCTCGCTGGTCGGGACTCCTTTGACCTGTAGTCCCTCCTCGGCCATCCTGCGTCCAATCTCCAACACCGTGTAGCGGACTGTGGAGCCGGTTCCGAGGCCCAGTGTCATACCACTGTTGACGAATGAACAAGCAGCGATTCCGGCCTCGCGCTTCAGCGCCTCGACCTTGTCCACTATGCGCGCTGGAAGTGTACTGCGCATCATGGTTTCCACGTGTGTTTGTTGCTCAAGACTACGATTCGAGCAACCGAGGGGTTCATGCGAGGCACCTGCGCCCGTGGGTGCGAGGGAGCAGGAGGGTTGCTGACAGTGTACGACACTGAGGAAAGTCCCCTCTCCGTGATGCAGGTGGTCCGGCGCAAGTCGGAGGCCCGGGAGGGTCGGCTCTGCAACAGAAACGAACCGCGACAGGCGTACTATGAACCCGCAAGGGGGAGGTTTCCTGACCGCGGCTGGAACGAGCATCCCCACCGGAGCAAGTCCAAGCAGGTCTGCATGGCATCGACAGGACCGGGTAGGACGCATAGTTGAATGCGACCAGCCGAAAGGTGAACAGAAAGGGGCTTATTCCCTGCACCCTCGCCCAACTGCATAGCGACAGCGTTCGCTATTCGATGACCGCCTCGAGCACAGCCTCTGCAGACAGCACCCCGCTCTGCTCGTAGTCGAGCCAAGACTCTCCTCGGGTGATTCGATGACCGAACTCGTGGTATGCAACAATCATCGCCGGCAGCAGGATTGAGCTAGTCAACAGAGCTAGAATGAGCAGTAGCATCATCAGCACGAAGAAGTTCTGTAGCCCGGGGATAGCTACGAACAGCCCGGCTGAGAGACCGGCACAGGTCGTGGCAGTAGTCTCAAAGATGGTCTGGCCGGTCCTAGCCACGGACTTTACGATGCCAGCAGGAGTCTCTCCCTCGTCTTTGATTCGATCAATGATGTGGATAGAATCGTCCACCCCTATGCCGAAGACAATTGTTCCTACCATGGCGGTGAAAAAGTTGACGTTGACGCCTCCACTGCGCATCAGCAGCGGCTGCCAAACCACCACAACCCCTACTGCAATCATAGTGAATAGAGCCAGACGAGGGGAGCGGAATAGAAAGGCCATGGCGATGAGCAGTATGAGCATCGTAGCTATGGTAGTCTCTGACTGAGCCTCGTGGACCCCATCATTGACGTCAATGGATACCGGCAGCCCCCCTGTCAAGAGCGAGTTGAAGGTCTGTTCCAACCCTAGGCCCTGACAGGTCCAGGCCGAGCCCCCGCATCCTACACCCGTCAGGAAGCTGTCTATGGCATCTCGTAGGGAGCCTGCGTCGGCCAAATTGAGATAGGGCTGGTTCACGTAAACCAAAGTCTTTGTCTCGCCTGAGCCCTGATCGGCATTCATCAGCATTGAGCGAATCTCTGGAGAGAGGGTGTCGAAAGCCACATTGACCATGTCCTCACGACTGGTCACAGCGTAAGCCCAGCAATCAGGGCGCAGGGGATTAATCGACTCGTCCCAACACTCGTCGTGAAGGATTTCCCAAAGGCTCTCATCGTATAATTCCAAATTTCCAATCACGACATCTACATGTATTGATTTCAGAATGGTTACTAAACTGACGGTAGAGGTATTAGCCACTTGATCAATTTTGTTGACTTGCATGATATCTATGGCATCGAGTATAGGGAGGTCTCGAATCGGGGCTGTGCCATTCTGGGCCCCCCTCTGAGTGGCGTCTACGATGAACATGTTAGTCTGCCCGCCATCGAAGACGTAGCTGTATTCCCTGAGGGTCTCATACGATTCTAAACCCGGCGGGACCTCGTCAGCGGAACCGCTTATTCCCTGTCCGAATTGTTCTTCAAGAATACTGGCCCCTGAGAAAGTTAGGGCTAAGGTGACTATCAGAACTATGACCGTGGCTTTGACTGGAATCTCTCCTATTGACTCCCACATCTTATCGAAGGCTTTTGAACGGCTCTTTCTGTACCTCAATAACTGAACTAGCGCGGGGACCATTAGCATCGACAACACGAAAGTCGTCGAGATACCTATTAGGAGCGTTGTTCCGACAGTCCTCATAGGCTCTATCGGAACCAAACTGGGCCACCTGAGTACGCTGAAACCGATGATAGTGGTCAACGCGGATAGGAATATGGCGTGGCCGGTGGTAAGTACTGCCCTGACTGTCGCTGTGAGGCTGATATGAGGATCCCACGGGTCAATATCCTCGGTCTGGAAGCCGTCCCTCTGGGCCGACCAAGCCATCTCGAGACGTTCCTCAATCAACTCAATTCTGTTCTCCTCTATCCTGTTGGTCAGATGCAGGGCGTAGTCCACCCCCAGTCCGACTAGTATGGGGCCAACCGAGATAATCATTGGAGTGAGCATGATGTCGGCAATGACGGTAATGCCGAATGTTATCGCTAGACTCATCATAATAGGGGCGCCGCAGATAATAATGACCTTGGGGTTGCGGTGCAGCAGCAGCATAGTCAATGAGACTAGGACTATGCTGATGGGGAGCATCCTGTCAACAAGTTCGATGTAGATTGCATCGGAGATGTCGTGCACCACCGGAGTCAGTCCGGTAATAGTGATGGCCTTGCGGTTGTCAGTCGAGGTGAATTCGTCCATTGTCGAGGTAGGAGTATCGTATATTCTGTGACACAGTTGACAATCCACAGGATTTGATTCCTCGTAAATCAATTGTTGAGAGTGTTTAATGAAGGCCTTGTGGTCTCTCAATATTCCATCCGGATTCTCTTCAGTTGTGCCTTTTGGGTTCGGACGAGATGTGATGTCCGTTTCCGACATATCGAACTTCAGCCCCATGATGACTACTCCAGTATCCCAGATGCCGTCGTTGTTGGTGTCACGAACGAAGTTAGATAGGAGCGGTTCAGCATCCTCGACGAACCTGTCTATTCTCTCCTGTGCTCCAGAGCCTTCTGGAATCGAGTACCCTTCGTAGGGATTGAGTGATGAGACCGCGCAGTTTTCGTTGTCTCCTGTCGGTAGCGCGTACTTTTCCATCGCGCAGTTAAAGCGGTAGTTAGACGAATTCGCCTCCTTGATAATCTGCGCAGGGGAGAGTACCCAAACGACGCCGTCAATTCCTCCTCTGTCCTCCTTGTTGTAGTCGAGTCCGGACTGGTAGCCACCTATCCCTCGGTTCTGATCGTCTCCCTCTATCCACGAGATCTGTTTCAGTATCTCTACGCTGGTGATATTCTCTGTTCCTCTATGACTGGAATCATCGACAGCGTTGTTGGTCTGCACATACAGGATGAAAATGTCAGTTGACCACTGCTCCCTAACCTGCTGTAATAGGATACTGGAGTCGGCTCCATCGGGCAAGTATATCTCGACGTCTCCATTAATCTGATGCTCGAACTCCATGGCGTCCCTACCGACCACCGTAGTTACCAGAAGAAGGAGGACTACGATGCTGGCCGGACTTCTGAGTATCGAGGAGTAGGTCAGCTCGATCGTCCTGCGAGTGGTGGCCTCGGCGGCATCGCTGACGTCATCGATTAGTTGGGCCATGGTGTCCAATCCTTCGCCGACAATACTGCCGGCGAAGCCCTTGCGAGCGCTGTCAAAGGACTCTTTGAGGGGCTTGAGTTTCTCAAAGAAGCCATCCCAAAAAGCGGCCTCGTCATCACGGCCTTCTCCATCTCCGATGGAGTACTTGTCCTCCGGCTCAACTCGCACCACGAGAGGGAGCCTTCACGGGAGCCAAATGAAGCGTTCGCATCGGCTCCGTGTGGGAGGCGTGTTACGGACGGGATTAGGAATTCTGGAACTTACTGACTGTATTACAGCTTCCTCGCCGTCAGTTAGAGACCATCGAATCCCTGAAAATGGATGAGCCACCCGACGGAGATGCATGGCTAGGAGAAGGAGGGCGGCTGCCCCCAAGGGCAGGGATGACGATGTCAGGTTGATGGCGGCTCTGGTGACCTTCGGAGTTACTAGTATGATTCTGATGGCAGTAATGCTTCTAGCACCTGTGGTCAAGGTCGGTCCTTCAGAGGGTGAGTTGGCTCCCGACTTCTCAGTCCAGGCTTACAGCGGCGGAGAATGGGGAGATTTTCGTCTGTCTGATTTGTTCAACAAAAGCTGGGCACCGGGTGGAGACGGCGATTGGATAGTGGTGCAGTACATCGATACTGACTGCCCGTACTGCTGGAACGAGGGCGAGTTGATGAGCCAGTTGCACTCGCAATGGAGTCAGGAAGTTACCTTCGTTACCGTCGTGGTTGAACTCGGAATCCAGGGTCACGACAGCAGCAGGGACGAAGTGGAGGCTTTCAGGGACAAGACCCTTTACGACGGCTGTAAGACTAACTCGAACTGCGCAGACAGGCCCGGAAATCCGCACTCGTGGGTCTACCTCGACGACCTGAATTCGAGGACGAGTGGAGACTGGGAATTGCCCGGAACACCATTCGCCGCACTGCTACAGCCTGACGGGATAGTGGCTTGGAACCCTCAACAGCCGGGTAACCACCCCGATGGGGAAGAGATGGAAGGCGCTCTGCAGCGCTTGGTGGGGGGTTCTTGATGGCTCTCGATGCCCCTCTGATGATATTCATCGCCGGACTGGCGATTGCCTCGGTCCTCGCCCTGCAAGCTAGGTCAAAGGATGGCGAAGACGGCACTAGGACGATGATCGATTCAGGATTGGCATTCTCAGTAGTCGGACTGATGTCATCGGGTTGCGGGCGAGAGCAGTATGTGCGCCTCCGAGGGGCTCGTCCAGTGTGGTTCGGTGATTGGTGATCCGGAATGGAATAATCTCTTTGGCATCCCCTGGGGAATCACTGGTTTACTCTCTTTCAGCTTGCTGTTCTTCCTCTTCCTGTCACTGCGAATGGACATGCATGCGAAGTGGGCAGAGTCATTCACCACCTACTCGTTGCTGGCCGGGTTCGCCGGCCTGCCCTTCGTCGTCTTCCTGATTTTCGTTGAATTGACTCAGGTCGAAGGCGCCCCTCACATCTGCCCATTCTGCACGGTTGCTCACTTGTCCCTGATAGGCTTCCTCGCCGCTGCCCACGCACTGCGGGGGCGCAAACAGAGCGGCATGTGGGCCTGATTTGCCAGCGGCAGCAACCCGATGGACTCAAGGCTGACCCTAGGGTCGTGCAGCCATGGAACTGGTTACTGGAGGCGCGGGGTTCATCGGTTCCCACCTAGTTGACTCTCTGGTCGCCAAGGGCAAGCGGGTGCGCGTACTCGACAACTTCAGCAGCGGACGCGAAGAGTTTCTCTCCCATCACGCTGGCTCGAACATGGTGGAAGTCATAAGGGGAGATTTGCTCGATTTAGAGTCCGTGAGCTCGGCCATGGAGGGCGTGGACACGGTCCACCACATGGCAGCAAACCCTGACATCAGGCTAGGCACCTCTGTCACCGATACCGACCTCAGACAAGGCACGATAGCGACGTACAATGTACTAGAGTCCATGCGCAGGGAGGGAGTGAGTAAGATTTCATTCTCTTCGTCCTCGGCAGTGTACGGTGAGGCTTCCCAGATGCCGACGCCCGAGACATATGGTCCAATAAAACCAATTTCACTCTACGGGGCTTCCAAACTTGCCTCGGAAGCCCTGATTACCGCTTGGTGCGGCACCTTTGGCGCCAAGTCATGGATACACAGGTTCGCCAACATCGTCGGCCCCAGAGGGACCCATGGCGTCATCTACGACTTCGTGCACAAACTCAAGTCTGACCCTTCTCGATTGGAGGTCCTGGGAGACGGCAAGCAGGAGAAGTCGTACATGTCGGCCGGGGACTGCGTCAGCGCCATGCTGCACCTAGTTGACGGCGTCGACGCTGATGTCAACCTGTACAACCTCGGGACCGGAGACACCTGTTCGGTTGGCAGAATCGCAGAGATTGTGGTCGAGGAGAGCGGGCTAGAAGGAGTCTCAATCGAATACACCGGAGGGGATCGGGGCTGGGCTGGCGATGTTCCGAAGACCTCCCTTGATGTCGGGTTTCTGTTCTCCACCGGATTCTCACCCGGGATGCAGTCAGAGCAGGCCATCAGACATACTGCTCAGGCGCTGATAGACGAGATTGGCCTGTGAGCGCTTGCCCGGAAAGCCTCCTTCATAACCCCGTGGCCCGAGGACTCATTATGAGCAAGCGCTGGTATCAAGACAGCAGACGCGACGCTTGGAAGAGGATAGCGCGCTCCAAGGGGTATCGTACGCGTTCGGCATACAAGCTCAAGCAGATCCAAGAGCGCTTCGGTGTCATCCGCAAGGGGGATGCGGTGCTCGATGTGGGATGCCATCCCGGAGGATGGACACAGGTAGCCGTCGAAGAGGCCGGAGAGGAAGGGCTAGTAATCGGAGTGGACTTGCTGGCGACATCTCCGGTCGACGGTGCTAGCATCATCATCGGCAACATCACTGAAGAGGATACGATTGCACGAATAAAACAGACTCTGGGTGAGCGTGAACTGAACGTCGTGGTCAGTGACATCTCTCCCAATCTGACTGGGCGATACGACACCGATCAGACAATCTCACTTGAGCTTTCTACCCTAGTCCTCGATGCGGCAATGGAGTTCATCCCTCATGGTGGCAGCTTCGTCACGAAGATCTTCCAGGGCACAGGTATCGAGGGCCTGATCGCCGCCGCTCGGGATCGCTTTTCCAACGTCCGGAGATACGCCCCCACGGCAAGTCGGAGTGCATCCTCTGAGACCTATCTAATCTGTCAGAACAGACTGCCTCGACCCCGGAGGAAAGCACAGGGGAAGAGTGCATTGGAGCAGGTGCAGAACCACTTGTCCGAACTGGGGATTGTCGTCGAGGAGGAGTCTGACGAGGTGGAGGCAAAGGTCGGTTTCAGACGCATTCAGAAGCGTGAGGAGGAGTGACTACAATCACTCTGAATCCCGATCGTATGGCTCTATATTCTGCCACTCGGATGCGTCTGACCGGGAGACAACTGCGTGTACCCATTCGGAATCTGAACAGTTGAAAACCTCGTGTGGTAAACCCGGTTCAATGTAGAACATATCGCCCGCGCTGTGCACCACCGACTTCCTACAACCCGGTCCATACTCGTGACGAACACTACCCTGTAAAAGATAGACCATAACATCGAAACCAACGTGGATATGAGCCTTGGCGACCCCTCCGGGAGGGATGTATGCACGATTCATCGACAGGCCGGTAGAGGGGGTGTTCTTGCCAGATAGACCGGGCGCGTACTCGATATTGTTCCAACCTCTAACTTTCTCCAATTGCCTGAGGCTCCATATCCCGCCTTCGTCAGTCACGTAGCGACTCAAATCCTCTTGCACTCCTGTCAGACCAATCTCCTCTTCGCCCATACTATCAAAGAACGGAGGGAGCCGTCTGATTTGAAATGTCCTCAAGACTCTAATCGGACCACTGCAAGGATGTTATTGCTGCTTCTCTCGGTCAACGCTAAAAGGGAGGTGCAGTTCGCCGCGTCACCGAGGAACGGCAATGTCACGGAGAGCAGACTTCTGTGTATCATCCGGACTGCCCTTAGTTGACAAGAGGAGTACTACCTTCCCTTGCCCTGAGTGCGGTCACTCGATTGGTCGCAGCGAGCAGAGCAGGGTGCAGGCTGTCAAGTACGTATGTCCAGAGTGCAGGTTCGAAGGGCCCTGATTGAGAGGTGAGCAAATGGGGCATGTCGTTGTGAAGTACAAGGTCACTATAGATCAGCCCGAAGACGGCACTCCTGACTACGACGGAATAGCCGAGCAAATAGACGGCTTTGAAGAGGTCCAAACTGTAGAGGTCAAGCCACTGGCCTTTGGAATGATGTTTATCGAGGTCCAAGTGGTCCTCGGAGAAGGCGAGGGCATCGTCGACGGCTTTGAGAATAGAGTCAGGGGAATCAATCCGCTAGTGGGCCAGATAGAGGCTCTTGAAATGGGTCGCCTCTGATTCAGTAGTGGTCCAATGGGGACTTCATCAGTTCTCGCATGAGTACTGAAGCATAGGTTCCCGGCGGTAATTCAAACCTCATCCTGAGGCTGGCGCCATCGGGGTGCCACAGGTCTGTCTCGCCCGGGCCCCTCACCCACTTCTCCGAAGCCGAGGAGTCTGAGAGTTCGGGGGCCTCCTCGACCGAGAACGAGCGGAAGGGTACTGCAAGCGGCCTGCGTGTCCCCGAGGAAGTCAGGCGAGGAATTCTCGAAACGTTCCAATCCGCATCCGCCAAGCCGGTGTCCTCAAGCGCTTGATACTCGATCTCTCCGGGCTGGCCTTGTGCGAAGATCGCACTCCCTCCGGGCAGCGGACCGGTCACCGCCAGTCTGCCCAGTTTGCAGTTGCGTCGGCACCTCTCAAGATTGGACTCACTAACTAAGGCCATCTTGGAAACGTCAATTCGGCCGTTTGACTGCATCGGGGCAACCAAGTCACCCAACTCAGGATCTACGAGTGAGAGTCCTGATGCCAGACGCCCGGATAGTGCGTGATTGAAGGTAAGCGACTGTAGAGAGTGTATGGTCAGAAGCTGTAAGGAGTGAGGTAGGCTCTTGTAAGCGCCGAGCCAGTTCTCAGGGTCTTTCATCAACCTCTCGAGTATGCCTCTCTCGTAGCCCAAGTAACGGGGTATAACCTCCAAGCAGTTCTGAGGGTCCTCGGTCTTGCGCCACATGGCCCTGAAAGCTGCCACATCTTCGGTCGCGTTGTGCCCTGCCATCCCTAGATACAAGTCGCAAGCCCTCTTGTAGTCGTCCTCGATTACCGCCCTCCCCACTTCTGGAGTGACTGGCCTAGTAGCGCCGAATCTCTGCGGGCCTATCCAATTGGGGAACGCGTCGGCCCCCATCCTCTCGGACATGCTCGACTGCATCACTCTGACTCTCCTCATAGCCTCCTTGCCATCAATCGGACTACCGTCCGAATTGCAGCATCCTCGGACGGTGATGGTGAATCTGTTTCCGTCGTGGTCGCTCATTCCTATCTTCTGGTGAGTCCTGCCGAGAATCTCGATTGTCGAGTCGGCAATACTAACCTGTTCTACTTTGGACTGGGGGGCGTCGATGACTAGGATTTGTGTTGTCACGGCTCGCTTGTCCTTCATTCCAGAGGAGAATACCCTCTTCCGACTGATTCTACAGGCCTTAGCCAGACGGTTGAGGTATCGATTGGTCTCCCAGTTGTTCAGAGTAACTCTCACGACCGTGAACCTGCCCTTGGGATCGAGCGCTGGTATCTGAGAGATTTCTTCGACCCTGAAATCCTCCACCCTAACCTTCAGTAAGCCGCCAGTCCCCTCTCCTTCCGCAGACCAGCCCGTCAGTCCCAGATGCTCCTCCACAGAGTCGGTGGTCAAATCCTCACCGCGCCTTCACAGCTTGAGCTTAGAGAGATCCTTCAAGATACCGGAACAGAGGCTCTTGAATACCTTCTCAGCATTCTTGCCCTTGACAGTCCTGAGATAGAGTTCCGGCTCATCGAGGTCAGGGTGGTTCAGGAAGTAGTTCGAGTACTCGACGTCCTTGCTGCTGTTGAGTCTGGAGCGGAACAACTGCAGGGTCGTGTGACTCTCTCCTACCATTCGTAGTCGTAGTTCGCGACCTTCATTCATTAGTACCTTGATTGGCATGACAGCCGCCCGACCGGCCCTTCCCTTTTGAGGGCTTTCATACTCAGGTTGGACCCCCTAGGGTCCAAGCAGAGCCTAAGTTATACATGGGGTAGTTTTGGCCACGGTATGGCGAATGGAGACTCGGTCCCAGAGCCTCTGGTAAGGGCATTTGAGAAATCCGCCCTTCCAATAGTGGTGCTGAGTGTCCTTTTCACAGCTGCAATGGCTCAGGTCCTGCTGGAGTTCCCCGGTTTCACTACAGACATAGCCTCATTCGCTCCCGAAACTGAGTCAGATGCCGCTGAGGACAGGATTGACGAGGTCATGCAGGCCTCGCCTCATCTAATATACATCAACGTCGAGCCTTATGACCAAACGGCTGACGGAACCAATTCGTGCGAGAACTCTCCCTGTAACGTCCTCGAGATAGTTGCGCTACAGCAGCTATCGAACGACCTAGATAGAATCGAGGAATTCTCGCAGACCAATAAAGGATTCATTATAGCCCACATGAATGCCGCTGGAATGCTTGAGAGTGCCCTTGAAGAAAGGGATGAGCAAGGCCGCAGCCTCAGCGACTTCACCGATTGGGAGAATCTGCTCGGTGCGGTGAGTGAGGGCGAGAGGTGCTCTGATGCAATAGGGAACGAACAGGCCATCGCCTCGGCTTCTTTCGCTGCGTCGGCAATGCTCCACGAAGATCTGGACTACGCACCAGTCTGCGAATGGCTTGACAGCGGCGAGGGAGATCCCACGCCTTCTGCCTCGAGTACCATGTGGGTGATTGAGATTAGCGGAGATATCAGCGATGACGAGAGACGCGAGAAGACATCTGCGATCAGGACCATGTTGACAGCAAAACACCCCCTAGGAGGGAGTTCATCACTTACCTACGGAGTCATCTCTGACGATTTGATTAGTCATGATATTAACCAGTCGACAATGGACAACCTAGTCTGGCTTCTTCTAATCGCTGTGATGGTGGTGGTGGCCCTCCTGGCTATCGCCTTCCGCTCCTTTATGATGGTGGCAGCGCCCCTTCTCGGACTGTCTGCCGCTTTGGTCTGGACCTACGGCATCGTGACTCTGCTGGGAATGCGGATGTCAGTTCTCGAGGTTGCGGTTGCTCCGGTCGTGCTAGGATTGGGTATTGATTACTCAATCCATTTGCAACGAGGCTACGAATTCGCCAAGAATCGCCCTATTAGCGCGGCCAAAGCCTGGGTTGAGTCGTTCTCCGTGTTGCGGCTCGCCCTGTCTTTGGCAGTAGTGACCACTGTATTCGCCTTCCTCGCCAACATGTCATCCGAACTTCCCCCGCTCAGGACCTTCGGATTCACCCTAGCCCTCGGAGTGATTTCGGCCTTCGTGGCCAGCACCATCACTGTAGGAGCGGTGCACGTTGTTGTCGAGAATAGCGCGGGGGAGATGCATCATAGAGGCCTCCGAATGGACAGGGTAGCGGACTTAGCGACCCGATTTCAGAGAAGAAACACCGCGAGAGTTCTGCTGATAGTGGCGATGATAACCATGGGCTCTGTCATCGTGGCAATAAGGGAACTTGACACCAGTTTTGAGCTGACTGATTTCCTTTCTGAGGAGGGGATGGAAGTCATGGAAGTGAGAAACGACATCTACGACTCTTACAATGCTGCGGCTTGGAAGTCGGTGATCATACTCGT
Source organism: Methanobacteriota archaeon (assembly GCA_004195715.1). Lineage (GTDB taxonomy): Archaea > Thermoplasmatota > Poseidoniia > Poseidoniales > Thalassarchaeaceae > Thalassarchaeum. The sequence continues at coordinate 21,684 of PSPX01000007.1, forward strand.
TGAGCCAGGATTTCAAGAAGGCGCCCTGTCAGGAGAGAGGGATCTGATGAAGGGACTGGGTTTCTTTGATGGCAGAATCTCCGGACTTCCAGAAGTTGTCAACCCGACCAATACTGGGACCCAGCGTCCATCCTATGACGGACTCTATCCCATTCTGAGGGATGCCATCGAGAACGACCCGGGACTGGGCGAGTCTTTCCACCTGGGTATCTTCGGGAGTCAATTGGGCGTCGCAGACGGATTCGAGGAAGGGGATCTGACTGCTGCCGTGACTTCTCTACTGAGCAATGACTCGGTGGGCGACGTCCTGAGGGGACACACTTGGGCTGAGAGGACTGCGATGCACGTGGCTCTGACAGAGGACGGGGAGTCAATCCGGTTCCTCAAGATGCGGGTTGACGTGTTGGTCAAGACCAGTGAGGAGGCCCAGGAAGTGGCAGAGGTCTTCGCGAAACAGGCCCAATTGCTGGAGGATGATGGGTTAGTCGGTGGCGAGGTCTACATCACAGGAGATGTCGTAGTCCTCAACAACGTGCTCTCAGGGCTAGTGATTTCACAAGTCGAAACGACGGCCATCAGCCTGTTCGTTTCGATGCTGGTGCTGATTCTGCTAACTAGGAGGCTGGGTCAGTCACTAGTCGTGATTCTGCCCGTTGGCCTCGCCGGGTCTTGGGTTGTCGGTGCGATGGCGATGATCGGAATCAACTGGAACGTCCTGACTATCATGATTACCGCCCTGACCATCGGACTCGGCATCGACTACTCAATTCACGTCTGGAGAAGGATAGAGGCGAATAGGAAATCGGGTATGGGGACGTGGGAGGCGATGCAGGACATGTACTCGACAACGGGAACTGCTCTCCTGCTCTCCGCTGGAACCACGATCTGTGGTTTCATGGTACTGCTGCTGTCGCCCATCCCCGTCATCCAGGACTTCGGTATAGTGAGTTCGATATCTGTGCTGTTCTCGTTAGTGATGGCACTGCTTGTCCTGCCTGGCCTGCTTGCCGCCGAGTTCCGCACCTCTAACGACTACGCCTGATTAAGCCTCGATTGCCGTAGTCACATCGTGCATGTCGAGACCCTGTTCTTTAGCCACCAGCGCCAATGCCATCCACAGAGTAACGGGACCCAGGGCGCGGCGCTTCCTCTGAGCCCTTCGCATCACCTCCTTGTTCTCAAGGGCTGATTTATCTGCTATCATCCCAATCAGTTGCGGTATCGAACCCTCGGCCCGATCTGGAGGTAGGGCACTAGGAGTCGGGTCAGAGACCTTTGGCATAGGCTTAGACTCAGCCACGGCCTTCGCCACCTCTGGGACGGAAGCGGGTTGAGTTGGTGGCATCTGCTGGAACTGAGGAAGTTCCAGTAACCTACGGGGAGTCGGGCGCCAGCCTAGTGGAGGCCGCGAGAGCACGAGATTGGAGGAAGGGGATAGTTTGGATTCTGATTCGGTCAGCCATCCTCTCTTAACCAAGACCGCCACTATCTCATCTGCATCCTCGGGGGTGAACCACTGCAATTCTAGGGACCAGATGCGCGACAGTTCGTCACTGGTCGTCGTGCCTCCCGACAACCCCTCTAAACTGATGTGTAACAGGTGGCAGACATCCTGCTGATGACCCTTATCCATGCTCCCTCCGGGGACTCATCGGGATGAGGGAGATGCTTGATACTTACCTCTCTCGGGGCGAACAGAAAAACAGTCAATTCAAGTGAGGTGGCGGTATGCGCGGGCCGAAGCAGTATGGCGAGGGAATACATTGCACGGAACCCGCGCACTGGGAAAGTGATTAGTCGCCGGGGTCCTGTTGCGGATGTAAATATCCGAGAGATGTTGCCTCGGGAGGGCATATGGCTGAGGATTCCTGTGCATGAGATACTACCTCTGGCACGTGGCGACTCGGATGGGTTGCAGCTCTCTCGCAGCCTAGGAGGGGGTTTCGCCAGGAGGACCGATGCCCTCCAGGCCTTGCATCGTGTGATGGAGAGTCAAATCAATGATGCTCACGAAGTTCTGCTTGATGCGCTGGACGATGATGATGGCGGTAACAGAATAGCTGCACTTAGTGCCCTCCCCTCCTTCGCTCTGAAAAGGCATGATGGTCTGCTACAGTGCCTGTCTGACAGATTGCTAGACGAAGATCCACGAGTGGAAGATGCAGCACGCGACTGCCTGCTGAAGGTCGCACCAGTATTCCCTTCGGGTTGCGAGGAGATATTGAGGCGAGAGTTGCGCAATCAAAAGCAGGATTGTAGGGCCAACGCCTTCGAAGCGCTTCGCCTGACAGCAGAGAATTGGCCGGAGGCAGGCTGCCTGCACCTCGATGAACTGATTCGCGAGGAGGACAAGGACCTACGTAGACGTGGCTCAAAGATTCTACGTACCATTGCTTCCAAGGCGGGAGCCACCGGATGGGACTTGATAGGTTGGTCACTGGAAGACGAGGACGCTCTAGTAAGGAGATATGCTTCTAACACGCTCATAACCCTAGCCAACAAGGAACCAGCGATAGCTACTATTTTCATCGAATCGGCGATGCTAGATGATGACGATGGAGTCAGGAAGTCGGTCATCAGGGCGCTCAAGAAGCTGGACATGCAGAACCCGCGTGTCAACAAGATGGTGATTGATGGCGCCAGAAGCAGGGACTACAATCTGCGCAAGGCCTGCATTGAGCACCTCCCGATAATCATGAGCGGTGGGGCGTTGAGAGACGCGGCTACCGAGTTGCTCAAACAGGAAACTCGCCCGGATCTGCGGAAGAAACTAACCGCTTTTTCCAGAGACTTGGAAATAGAGGGGACTGAGGAGGAGAAGAATCGCTTCCTAGCCCCACTAGAGAGGGTCGACCCCCCATTTGAGGAAATGGACGCACCGCGTAGCGGTGATTCACCCCCTGAGGGTGAATATGATAAACAGAAGTCAGGTCGGCCGCACAGCGAGGACCAAGCATGAGCGATGAGTTCGATGACAAGCTTGAGCGATTCGAGCGCCTTTGGGACGGTGTGGTGCCCAAAGGCATTAATCGAAGCAAGTCGATAAAGTTCAGACAGTACATGCGACAGCACGTCCTGCAGAAGTTCCACAAGAAACAGAAGAGCCAGTGGGCGTCTGCCGACAAGGGGCATTTCAACCACAGTTTCTCAAGTAAGGATCAGTTTCTCACGAAGGAAAACTGCCGCAAGTACTGGATGGGCGAACTGCAGAAGGAAATCCGCGATTCGGAAACCTTCTGAGGCGATACCATGAATTCAGCGATAGCCAACTTCTCGTCTTGGGACCTACAGGTCCCGATTGCGAAAGCTATCGAGGCTAACGGTTGGACTGAGCCGACTGAGATTCAGCGCGAGGCTATTCCTCTGGCCAGACAGGGCTTGAATGTAGTTGGCCAGGCCCGTACCGGTTCGGGCAAAACCGGAGCTTTTGGCATACCAATCCTAGAGAAATGCACGCCTCGGGGAGAACCACAGGCAATCGTGCTCTGCCCGACTAGGGAGTTGGCCGTGCAGGTAGCAGAGGAGATGGATTTGCTACAGGGAGACAAGGGGCTGTCAATACAGACCGTTTATGGGGGCACCGATCTTGAGAAGCAGGCAAAGAGACTCAATCAGGGCGCTGATATAGTGGTCGGAACTCCCGGTCGTGTCATCGACATGACCAAGCGAGGGCACCTCAATCTTAAGGGAATAAGCTTGTTTTGCCTCGATGAAGCCGATCGGATGCTGGACATGGGATTCTTTCCCGACGTCCTCTGGATATTCGAGCAGACTACTAACAGAGAGCAGACCCTGATGTTCAGTGCGACCTTTCCGCAGGAGGTGCTGGACGCGGCGGACGAGTTCATGTCGGACGCTATCCACGTGATGAGCGAAGACATGGAGGTCGAGATACCTGAGATCGATCAGTACGCAATCAAGATCGGCAGGGCGAACAAGCTCTGGGCGCTCGGTCGTATCATATGCCGAATGAACGAGGGCGACCAGATGCTCGTATTCGCTAATACTAAGCGAATGGTCGATATTCTCTCAGAGAGGCTTGGCAAATTCAGGATCAGGGCCATCGGGCTTCACGGTGACCTCGCACAAAGCAAGAGAGAGAAGATAATCGGGTCTTTCAAGGAAGGTCGGGAGAGCATAGTCATCGCTACAGATGTAGCGGCACGCGGGCTGGATGTGGATGGCATCACCCATGTCGTGAACTACGATCTCCCTGATGACACGGAATCCTATGTACACAGGATAGGCCGTACTGGCAGGATGGGCAGGAAAGGTGAAGCTTGGAGTTTCGTAACTCGTGAGGACGAGCCTCAGATTGCAAAAATATCTTCAACTTGGAACATGGCTATTCCTTTCGTCGACGCACCTTCACTTCCAGAGGGTGTCGAAAGAGACCCCATTGGAAAGAGAGAGGACTGGGACGAGGTATCTGACATCTTTGGTATGGTGAAAATTCGGCTCTCAATAGGCAAGTCAGATTCCACCAAGCGGGCGCTAGCCGACTGGATAACCAATCAGGCACGAATTCCCGACATTGTAATTGGAGAGATTTCCCAGAGCGACGATGAGACTGAGGTCGAGATACACGTCGAGAAGGTCGCCTACGTCATCGGCGTAATCAAGGCCAGAGAATTCAACGGCAGGTCTCTGTCCCCAATCATCGTGGAAGCCTAGGTGGAATCATGGTCGGCGAGGGCATAGTCGCTCTCAACCTAATCGGATTCCTCTGTCCAGTGCCCATGCACGAGACTCGCAAGGCGATTGAGAAAGCGGCCCATGGCACGCTTTTTGAGGTCCTGTGTGATGACCCTGAAACGCTTCATGACATACCTGCCCTTTGCGATCGGATGGGACTTGTCCTGCTAGGTGTGAGTGAGGATGCGGGGGAGTACACTTTCCGTATCGAGAAGCGGTAGGCTGCTTGGATACTGTTCAAAGGGGGCGTTCTTCTCGGTGGTCACCGTGCCCGACCAATACAACGTCAACGAACTCGGGGAGGTTCCGGCAGATGCCCGCCTCCCGACGTCGTATGGAGACTTCCGCATCAGGGTGTTCCACGAGGAGAACACGGGCCTGGACCACGTGGCACTTACCCTAGGCGACATGAGTGGGCCGGACCCGGTGCTAGTCAGGGTGCATTCTGAATGTCTGACCGGAGATGCCTTCGGCAGCCTCAGGTGTGACTGTGGTGCCCAGTTGGATGCAGCGATGAGACAGATCCACGATATTGGATGGGGGTGCATCGTCTATCTGAGACAAGAGGGGCGCGGCATAGGCCTGCATGCCAAGATACAGGCGTACAACTTGCAGGACCATGGCGCTGACACTTTGGATGCAAACCTACTACTGGGCCATCCCGCAGATGCAAGGGACTACGGAATCGCCTCAACAATACTGAGTGCTATTGGAATCAAGAGTGTGTGCTTGCTCACAAACAATCCTGACAAGGTAATGCAACTGATTCAAAATGGTATCAACATAGTTGAGAGGATGCCCTTAGTCGTCGGAGTGGGGGAACTGAATATCCAATACTTGACGACCAAGATAGATAGGATGGGGCACGAGATCGAAGACGAGCACCTCGGCGGTCACGAGCAGAAAATGGGGCCGTGACCGGGACTTGAACCCGGGCCGGCGGGACCACAACCCACCGTGCTAACCGCTACACCATCACAGCCGTATTGACAACTTGGACTCAATGCCTGTTTATCAACCGTTACGCGTCCGAGACACGAAGCACCTGAGACCAACGGATTGAAGCCCTGCTCTCTCCCGTTGCTATGCCATGAGGACTCGTTCGGGAGTCGTGCTCGTCATCTTTCTTGTGGCCGGCTTAGCACCTCTGGTGCCATTTGCCACGGCCGACACTGTGATTGGGGCCGAAGGTGCAGAGCTGCTGGAGGCTGGTGATTTCTCCGACTCAGAGGAGTGGGAGATATCCAGCACTGCCGGATTCTCCAGCGATGCCGCCGATTACTCGTTGGGCATGGTGGCCGACGGAGAACTGTCTTTCACTCACGATAGACCGGACAATTTCCAGTATTCTACCTCATGGGCCTCAAACAGCATCACCAACTCCAATGCGACTCTGGGGGAGCCGGATTCGTACTACACTTGGTCGAAAGGACCTAACATCACGATGACAGGTTACGATTTCAGTGGACTGCATGGGATGCTGGTCGCTAATGTCTCTCTAGTGCTACACTTCTCGGTTCCAGATGCCTTGAATCAGGACTCGGTCAGGGTTATCCTGCAGAACCACGGCTCGGATAAATTGGTCGTTACCTACGCTCGAACATTCGGGCCGATATACAGAATGACCAATCCGATGATCCTATCTCTCGACGGGCTGGCCCTTGCCGACTGGTCCTCCTTGGAGAATACTCAGTTCACCATCGATTACGTATCCACCGGAACCACCGATGACTCCGAAGTCAGGGTAGATGCAGCGGGCCTCCGGGTGAAGTACCATCAGCCTTGGTACTCTTTCGAAACTGTCAAGGCCACCAACACGATCAACGATGTTGACTCCCCTGTAATTGACATCAGCCCATATGATGGGACGATCTCTGGGCTCTCTCAGGAGTCATGTGGGCTCGCCCCTGAAGGACCTTTAACTGGTGAGTGGTCTTTCGACGTGGAAGTGCCACCACTACAACAGCTGGGTAGGATACACGTATTCGGCACCGGTAACCACACAATATGGGCGCTTCCTGATGATGTAGATGGGGACTACATCGAGATGCAATCGGGGGAATTACTGGACATATCTGATTCCCTCCAGCACATTAGGATAGAAATCGAGGATGGATGCATCTTAGGTGCTCGGATTGATGTCAACGACCCTCATCTGGTGATTCAAGGATATGTCTCAGGGGCACTTGGCGGCTTAGCGGACACCAGTTACATCAGATTCGCCATCGGCAAAAGTCTGGTAGACAGCATACCACTCCAGTACGGTGCTTTCTCAGTAAACGTGCCTGTGGGTCACGCACTGCCAGTACAGGGGAACGATATGTCGGTAGGTGTCGCTTCAAGGTTCCAATGGTCATCGAACGGGACGGCCGAATCCACTGTTGTTCACATCCAATCTATGATCATAACCGGTGGTTATTCCGTGCATTGGGACTATGACCCCGAATGCCTCGGGCTTGAGGACATGTCGTTCAATGAGGACGATGCCGGAGTCCACCTCCCTATGGATGTCAGATGCAGCGACGACCTTACTGCTCCAGAGAATCTTGCCCTCAGTGCGGTGAGCTCCGATTCAGGGATTATCGAAGCAAGTGTGGTCGGCCAGTACATCAGGATACAGCCGGTCCGGGATGCTTGGGGCGAAGCCAGTATCGAAGTTGTTGTCAGCGATGCACTTGGGAACTCCTGGTCCGATTCGATGTTAGTAACAGTCACTCCAGTTGAAGATCCTCCTGTGCTTGATGGTCTGCCACTGACCGTCTACATAGAACTGGGGCAGACTATGGTAGTCGATCTGACAATCACTGACCCGGACACTGAATCACTGGTACTGGAGGCCAGCAGATCGTGGGCAACCTTCGACGCAGCAGGAGACTTGGTGCTGACTCCCGTCGATTCCGGATCGCACTCAGTGACGATTTCGATAAGCGACGGTACTAATGAGATTTCTCAAAACATAGAGGTCATCGTGACCGCGAAACCTGACCTGCTGGTTGAGATGGTAGACGTGAGGAGAGATGGCGTCAGCGTGTCAAATCTAGTCGATGGTGACATCATCGAGATTCACGCATACATCAGGAACGAGGGTCGCGGAGGCGCTGATGCTGTTGACGTCAAGTGCAGAGTGGACGGAATCTTAGTGGGCGCTATAATGATTGATCATATTGAGCCCGGGGGACTCGGCGCAGCCGTCTGTGACGCACAGGTAGTGAGAGATGGCGAGACTCTGACTATCGAGGTGTCAGCGGACGGAACGGGGTCGATAGCAGAAACCTCAGAGAGCAATAACGACCGTACTGTCATTCTGGACGTGTCTGAAAGCGAAGACGGAGGGGGGGGCATCATAGACTCCCTAGACAGAGGTTCAGCTTTGGCCTTCATCTCCGTAGGAGTGGTACTAATCTCGCTCACAGCCCTGTATTTCAGCCCGAACAGAGTACGCAAGCCCTTCAATCACAAGAAGTAGCCCAGTGGCCCGGTTTTTTGCATCTCCGACCCCCTTTCCGGCCGATAATCGGTGATTTTCAGGGAATGGTTATACCATACGCGAATCCGAAGAGGGATGCCGCGCAAGGGTGCTTCATGGTGTTTGAGCCGGTGGTGTGTGACTGAGATGATGAAACTGAAAATTCGTTTGGAGACAGAAGAGTGGGTCTACGAAGAGCATGAGATGGCCTGAGCCATTATTCTTTGGACCAACTCTGCGGGTACGTACCCGGCTCCATCATTACAGCATGAGCAATTGCGACTTCTCCAGACCTCATTTTAGGAAGAGAATCGGTGTCAACTGTTAATTTAGCTACGGATACGGCTTCGCCCTTGATGGTCTGCACGAGTACATTGGAACCTTCCGGCACTCCCTTCTGTGCTCTGACGACACCCGGACTCGCCAGAGGTGCCCCGTGTGAGAGAGCTGCTGCTGCGCCATCTTTTACAGTGAGGGAGGGCAGACTCGAAAGCAAGACCTCGACCGGAGAGATGAGCTTCACTAAGGCGCTGTCATCACCATGCTCCCTGTGCAGAAATGCCGCATCTGCAAGTTGCTGCATGGTGCAAGCCATAGTCTGGTCGAATGGGCCTGTCCTGTCTCGATGCAGTTCAGTCAGCTCACATTTCGTGTCCAGCATCAGTCCGATGTCCTTGGCGAGGGTCCTGATGTATGTCCCGGCGCTACACGAGACTTCGAAGGCAGCGATGCGCGAGTCAGTGTCAGATTCCAGCATCCTCAGAGAGTGGATAGTGCGGGTCCGGACTTGTATCTTGACAGCGGACTCGAGAGGAGGGACATTGTAGATCACGCCGTTGAGCAGAGATAGGGTAGATTCGAATTCGTCGTCTGAGACATCCCTGCCAAATCGTAACACTCCGACGTATCTCTTGTCGCCCTTGAGGACTATTTCAGTGAGTCTAGTGGCCTTGCCACACAGTATAGTCAGAAGTCCTGTTGCAAACGGATCAAGGGTACCACCGTGGCCCAGTTTCGTGATTCCCAATGTCTCCCTGGCCCAAGCCGCCAACTGGTGGCTTGAGGGACCTCTGGGCTTGTCCACTAGTACCACTCCTGCTGACAGTAGATCATCGAGCGAGCGCTCACTAGGAACGCATCCGAATCCGGGATTCGTGGAGGCCTCGGAGAGTTCCCAGAAGTTACTTTCATCCATTCTACCACTTACTCCAATGCTGTGCTGACGACTCCGAAGACCTCGTTAGCATCCAATTCGTCAGCATCTACTACGAGATTGTACGGACTCATGTCATCCAGATCGATGTCGTACAGTTCACGGTACCTCCCCATGTCATTGCTCTGACGCTGCTTGGAGAGCTCCAAACAGGTTTGGTAGTCCCCCCCCTCTCGGTTCTGAATCCTTCTGGCTCTTTCTTCGTTTGAAACCGCGACCCATACTCTGAGGCACTGCAGGCCGAGTTCGTGGGCCCACCAGCCGCAGAGTCTGCTCTCAATCACCTCGGGACCTTTTGGATCACTCATTGCGTGCCTCAGAATCGTGTCCAAAGAACGGTCCACATCCAAATCCTGTTTACACAGAGCGCTGAACTCAACCACAGTGAGGCCTCGGTTCGACGCCTCCTCTCGGAATATGTCGCCACCGTTGACAGAGGACCAGTTACGGTCCTCGCACAACTTTCCGACCAGCGTCGAAGTGCCACTTCCGGGAGGTCCGCTGACGGTCATTCTAAGTATTCGCTCACCTCCATTCGTTGCGGCACACATCGCACCTGAGTCTTCCCTTGGAGGTCCTCGTGACCATGTCCGAGTTACAGGAAGGACATACCGTCCCTGACTTGGGTGGGGCTGCGGAGACGTTGCCCTTCTTCCTCTGAGAGGGGGCCATTGCCTGCCCTCCTGTCTTTCTGGGCCCGTCCCTCCTTCGCTGCGCCCGGCGAGTCCTTGAATCGTCACTCGTCTTGACCTTCTGCTCGCCCAGGAGGTGAATAAGGGGCTCGGGAATAGGGTCGCCAGAGAGAACCAGAGGATGGCTCCTGTAACGGCGAATCTTGATGTGGCGGTCGATGATCCTGCCCAGAGGGGCACTCATCGTGATGTATGTGGCAATCCAAGCAGGGAATATCCACATCACCCTTTCATTGAACGACCACATTGGTGCCCAAGGCAGACTGACGAAGGCGACTCTAAACGACTCCACCTCGCTAGCCATCCAACTGAAGATAGCGATGATGAATACCATTGTGAACATCATCGGCCTCATCATAGCGGCCTGCATAGCCATCTGTTCAGGCTGCATTGACATCTGCATCTTCTGCATCTTCTCGGTTCTGGCAGTGTCACGGGCCATCTGGGCCTCTCTGAGTTGCTTGCCAATCTGACGTTGACGATGACTGATATGAGCCTGGGTCAACGGATCTGTGAACAATGCGCGAATGATGGTGTTGACGACCATGATGCTGGAGCCCACGATGAAGACAGTAGGGACGAAGTAGGCTGTGTGGAACGGCAGCAGCGGTTCGATGGCGTAGCCGGCGCCATCTGCCAGAAGGATACGGAGACTGGGATTCAACATCAGCACTACCATCATCAGCATGAGGAACAGCATGGGCATCATCATCGATGACATCGACTCGGCCTGTGGGTCACCACCTCCTGCGGAAGCCATGGGCACGCGTTCGGACCGAGTAGGAAGAACGCTTCGGTGGACGCCATAGGCGTCCAAGTCGATTCACTTCAAAACGAATAGCTGCAGACGGTGCAAACAGAGGCGCCTATCTGAGCTTCAGAACCGCAGATGGGGCATACCTCGCCCTCGGGCTCCGGTTCTGGCTCCGGTTCTGGCTCCGGTTCTGGCTCCGGCTCCGGTTCTGGCTCTGGCTCTGGCTCCGGTTCTGGCTCTGGCTCTGGGTCGGGCGGGTTCTGCTCCTCAAGCCATTCAGGCACATTGGGCTCCTCGTCGACCTCATCGCCGAAGGTGGCACCGTGGAAATCTTGCGCATCAGAGACCTTGTATTCCGACTCAGTATCGCCCTGTATCTCGTAGGTCACCTCAATCCTCTCTCCTTGCTTGATCCTCCCAACCTTCCACTCCACATGAGTCCCCTCCGGAGCCGACTCCTTGTCCATCTTTGTGTCGCACTCGCCGTCAACCGAGGAGCGGACAGTCGACTTCTCGATGGAGAATGTCCCCGGGACTACATCGTGCAGGACGAGATCGTCGAGAGCGCTATCAGAGTTGTTAATGAACATCAGCAGCACCTCGTACCTGCCTGCGCTTCCTGCCGGGAAGACTTCCTTGCCAGTGCTGATGTTGCGGCGGCGGTGCACCACTCTCAACTGCGGCGGCCTCACAACCGCTCTAGTTGCTACAGGTCCAAACTTCTCAGAGCCAAAATCAGCCCTAATTGGTGCTGCCAGAAGGCCATTACTAGGAGAGGGATCAGGGGCGTGCAGCGGATACCGCAGAACCATCGTCTTACCGGGCTGTAAACCCAACGGCGCCGAGGTCCCGACTGTAATTCTCAGACTGTTACCACTGCTGTCCGGTGACACCAATCTCTCTTCTAACTGGATGCCCTCTATGACCTCAATGAGGTATTGCTCCTCATTCAGTTCGGTACCTTCTATCTCGATGCTCACATCGGACTCGGCCGGGGGCTCGAAGACGCCGGGTACGTCGTCGAGTAGTCGCATCACGTTGATTGGAGCTGAGCCGGTATTCTCGATTGAGATCGTGACTTCCAAGTCCGACGATACGAAGGACTTGATTCTAGATTTATCGTACTGCTTGAGCAACCTAGCATCGAGCACTGTCAGCTTCTGCTCCTTGAGGCCTATTGAGCCGGTCGAAGCGACCGAGACTCTAGGGAGGATGGATGACCGGAACTCGTGCGTGAAACTCGGCGTGTCTGCCTCTACTCTCTTCTCCATAGAGCTCCAGCTGCCTTCGGGCGGGACGTCCCGCCTGAGGTCAGATACATCTAGAATGGGATTATCCCTGCCCGATAGCCAAACGGTGACCCCCGATAGAGTGACCACGAAAGAGGAGCGGTTCTCGAAGACCGATTTGCAGTGCCAGATTCCTGGGCGGTCATCCTCCACCTTGTCTACCCTCATCATGTGCAGCGTCGAACCAGATACACGGTCGAAGTCGACTCCCGAAACCGCAGCTTCGGCCGAGAAGTTAGCCGAAGCTACTCCAGCAGATATCCTCTCTACTCCTTTGGTGGTGACCATTGGGGAAAGGGAAAGGGTCCTGCTCTCACCCACATTCAGTCTGCCTATCTCCCATGAAATCGACGATTCGAAGACGCTGTAATCTTGACCGTCGGGGATGTCGAAGTTCTCTGGAAAGTCTCTGCTAACCTCTACCTCAAACAGAGGTACTGGAGAGACGTTCTGGACCTCGATATGCATCTCAATCTCCTGAGGCTCTGCGGAGTAAATCAGCGACAGACTATCCTCTTGGTCCCTCTCGGGATTGGTGTCCATTACCTCCTTGAGGACTAGCATCCTCGTCCCACTGGCCGAATACGGAATCACTGTTTCCTCAGTAGCTTCAAGTTCACGTACCGAGATTGAACGGCCTCCGATGTCCGTAGAGTCAGTAGAGGAAAGCAGGACCTCAATATCCCATGCCCTGTGCTTCTTGCTTGAGTTCCTCAATATCAGCTCCCCTTCTATCGACTGCCGCCTGACCGATCCGTCCGAGTTAAGCGTTGACGTCTCAATCTCACTCAGAGTCGCGTGCAGCTTGTCCCCCGGTATCGCGTCCACCTCAGTTGCTGACCTCAAGTGAGGATGGGTTGCTGCTGCGACAACAGGCTTCGACAGAGCCTCGGCTATGTCTTTGGATGAGTCGACAATCTCGCTGGAAACTTCCACAATTCCTTCAACGGCTGAGTCTACAGCACTACTGACCGAGCCGATAGCGAGTTCTCCAACAACTTCAGAGCCGGCCTCAAAGACTTCCTCCGCGACATCTTCGACGGCACCCTTCAGAGCAGCAAGTGAATCTTGCAAGGAGGTTGTCTCATCTGGCTCACCTTCTGGTTCGGACTCGTTCGACTCGTCAAAGCCCAGCGGAAGGGGCGGCGGGGAATCGAATCCAGGAGGCGGCGGAGGTACTTCGAGACTTGATTCAGATTCTGGGACAATCTCCCTGTCTTCGAGTTCCATCATGCCGGGAGGAGGAGGCGGGGGCTGTGGAATCTGTTCTTCCTCGGAGTCCTCATCGTCTTCCTCCTTGAAGCCGAGAGGAGGAGGAGGAGGGAATCCAGGAGGTAGGGGAGGAGGGTCTTCTGACATGGCACGGTCACCCCGATGGGTGGTCGTGGACAGCGCTTGGATTGGTATAACCATTGCTTGTCAGACTTCGAGTCAAATCTGGGGCTTCACGAATGGTTGAAGTTCTCTCGCCCTCGGGCGGGGACGTGAGTAGTCAAGACGGTACGGCCCCTCCAGTGCTATTCGTAGTAGGCACCGCTGGTGCAGGCAAGAGTTCTCTCGTCACCGCTTTCCAGAGATGGGCTAGATTCCTCGAGGTCGATGCTCTCGCTATCAACCTCGACCCTGGTGCTGAGAAAGTGGATTACGACACGGAGTTTGATGTCAGGGATCTGGTTTCTCTGTCCGATGTAATGATTGAGTACGAACTTGGCCCCAACGGAGCACAGATTCTAGCTGCCGACTTAGTGGCATCTCGGGCTGACGAAGTCTTCGATGAGATTGAAGGGTTGTCATGCGACATACTAATTGTAGATACTCCAGGGCAGGTGGAGTTGTTCGCCTTCAGAGAGGCCTCCAGCCATCTCGTGAGCGTCATAGGGCAGGGCAGGGCCTGTTTGATCTTCCTCTTCGACCCGATGCTCTCACAGACACCCAGTGGCTTCGTTTCGCAGATGCTGCTATCGTCGATAGTCCACTTCAGACTTGGGTTGCCGACCGCCAACTTCCTCTCTAAGTCCGATCTGCTGGAGCCTGAAGCCCTCGAGAGAGTACTGGATTGGGGTGAGAATCTCGACATTCTCGAGGCCGCCTTGTATGAAGAGTCGGCTCAGCAGGCCCTGGACGTGCACTCAGGGAGTCAGAGAGCAGAGTTTGCGATAGGTCAGTTGAGGATGATGCAGCACGCCTCGATACAACCGGGATTGATTCCTCTCTCCAGCGAGAACGAGGAGGGGCTTGCTGATGTGCTGACCTTTGCCCAGACCATATTCGGAGGCATGGCAGATACGAGAGACGGATACGCGGGAGACATTGAGCATGAACGAGGCTGAGGCGAAGAGTGACCTGATAGCCATAGATGATGTCAGTGACAAGTTATCTGAGATTATCGATTGGGCAATAGCATTCAAGCACGGCGGCGACTTCAACTTTGACTTCAAACCTCTTGAGGGAATGTCTATCGGCTCAATTTACGAGAAGCCTTCGACCAGAACTAGGGTGTCCTTTGAAGTGGGAGTCAGCAGACTTGGGGGGCAGCCACTGACACTGCTTTCCAATGACATCCAACTGGGCAAGAGCGAGTCGATCGCCGACACTGCAGCGGTGCTGTCGCGCTTCCTAGATGGGATCACATACAGGTGCTTCGATCACGCCGACGTCGTAGAACTGGCCAAACATGCAACGGTACCTGTAATCAACGCCCTCTCTGACCTACATCACCCATGCCAAGCAGCAGCCGATCTGATGACGATAGTTGAACACGGAGACAGTGTGAACGGCCACATAGCCTGGGTAGGAGATGGTAACAACGTGTTCCACGATCTGTTACTCGCTGGCGTCACACTGGGACACGATGTGCACTACGCAACTCCCGTGGGCTTCGAGCCTGACGAATCAGTGATGGGGAAGGCTCGCGATATAGCCACGCGGACAGGCGCGATGATTCTTGGCTCTAACGATCCCGTTGAAGCGGTCCGCGGCGCTGGAGTAATCTATACAGACATCTTCGTATCGATGGGAGAGGAGCACATGGAGGGCAAGACAGATGCTTTCGAGGATTTTCAGATCAACGAAGAGTTGGTCGCCCATGCCGACCCCGACTACCTGTTCATGCACTGCCTCCCTGCTCACCGTGGCGAAGAGGTGACTGACGCGGTCATAGACTCCTCCAACAGTGTAGTCTTCGACCAAGCTGAGAACAGGATGTGGGCCCAGATGTCTCTGCTAACCTACCTATGCAACAATGATGCTTGGCACGCATACAAGGAACTTGAGTGACTACGCCAGAAGCGAACTGCCAAGGAAGGCTGCGAGGGTTAAATACATCGATTTCTTGATTAATTGCTGAGCTGCATGATCCTCAGAAGTCATAAGTTTGCCCTTTACCATGAGTAGGAGCATGACTGCAGGGATTATCCCTACCAAGTGCAGTTGGGGGAAGACTCCAATGCCGAAGGGAACGAGTAACGATACCAGTGTCAACAAGAGGAGACCCCATGCCACCGCCCGGGCCTTCTCTGGACCGACTCGCATGGCGTATGTATTCCTGCCTTCGTCACCCTCCATGTCCTCGATGTCCTTGACAATCTCTCTCGCTAAGTTGTACAACACCCCCACGGTGAACACCGTCCAAGCGCGCTCATTGAACGGCTCAAATACACCAGCGGCCCCAAACAGGACGACCATTCCCACTGAGAAGCTGATAGCGATGTTGCCCAGAAGCCCCCTCTCCTTGAGTCGTAGACTGTATGAGCCAGTTGATTCATAATTAGTCAGCAAGAAAAGCGCCCCTAACCATATCACGAGGGCCGGGTACCACCCTTCGACTCCTCCTTCCGTATCTCCAGCGATACTCATAGCACTGATGATTGAGGCTAGTGAAACTGCCATCATCAAGGCTATCCCTCTCTTGGCCGATACCTCCGAAATTGCTCCTGACGGGAGTGGCCTGCTGGGACGATTGACTAGATCGATTTCAATATCAAGGTAGTCGTTGAGAGCGTTCCAAGAACACATAAACGACCAGACTGAGATGGCCTGTAGTGTCGTAATCCATGCAAGTTGGCCCTCGGGCAGGCCTCCGAGTGCGAGCATGGAGCCGAGGAATACACCGAGAAGACCTGTGGTCGAGTTTCCAGCCCTGAAAAGGACCCACCACGAAGCCATCGCACCGCTACTGCTCACGGCCTGACTCACGGCCCCTCTGCCTTGATTGCTTCCCTCGGTCAGGAAGTAGCTTGTACGGCTTGTCGAGCGAGGCCCCAGATACAGACGGTGTACGTACTCCCTCTGAACAGCCCACGCACATGCCCGACCTTGGAGAATCGGATGTCCTTGGCCATGATGTTACCGACCTGATTCATGGTGGCGCCCCAGCGGAACCTGCCGTTGAGGTGGTCGAATATCTCGACGGTGTTCGCGGTGTCATTCTCCTCGAGGTAAATCCGCACCTCTTCGCGAAGTCGTTGTGTCCTAGACATCAGGCCACCACCACAGGTGTGGCCTGACTTGCGCGTAGCCTGTCGTGCAGGCCCTGCCAGCTGGAGGGACTCACATTGATCTGTGCGACTAGGTGTGGCATAGGCCTCCAGGAGTCGTGGTCAGAGACCACTCCGGATGCGCTGACAAGTGCCGGGTCTAGTGACCCGAGTGCGGCTGCGTTCGTTCTTCGCAGGGTTGCTAGTGAGACTACCCTGCATGGCTCTGGACGCTTCCTGTAGAGGAGCGTCGATGTGTCGTCTTGTTGTCCGTTCATGGAGGTATGTCATGGCTTCCACATATCAAGCAGGGCAATAGTCCCGGAGAGTGAAAGTGAAAGTGAAGGAAATCGTAAATCAGGCTCTCAACCCATTGTTTTCTTAAGCGAACAGCCAGTCGCTGAGAACCGCGCTCGTGTAGTGTAGTTCGGTCCATCATGATGGACTCTCGATCCGTCGACCCGGGTTCAAATCCCGGCACGAGCACCACTTTAGTGACTCATAACGGTCTTAAACGGACCTTCGTTGGCGTAGTAAGGTCTCGATGCGCGTAGAGCACGATGTGAAGTTGACCTTTGACGATGTTCTGATTCGACCTAAGCGCAGTACACTGGTTTCGAGGTCGGATGTCAACCTGTCGAGGGACTTTGAGTTCTGTCATTCCAAGGACGCTTGGAGTGGTGTGCCCATAGTAGCTGCCAACATGGACACTACTGGCCTGTTCTCCATTGCGAAGGTGCTGCAGGGTCACAGCATGATAACCTGCATACAGAAATTCTACTCAACTAAAGAGTGTGCGCGGGCTTGGGATGACGGGATCGATCCAAGCTTCGTCGCAGTAACCTGCGGCTCGACCGAGGAGAGTTTTCAGTTGCTACAGCGCAAGTTGGCAACCAACGACGGAATCAGGATGATCTGCATAGACGTCGCCAATGGATATCGGGAGGTCTTCCTCGATTTCGTACGACGTGTGAGGAGAGAGTTTTCCGACAAGATCGTCATCGCGGGCAATGTCGCTACTCGGGAGATGACGGAGGCGCTGATACTGGCGGGAGCGGACATAGTGAAGGTCGGCATAGGGCCGGGTTCGGTGTGTACCACCCGTAAGGTGGCAGGTGTTGGCTATCCACAATTGTCAGCCATCGCCGAATGCGCCGATGCAGCTCACGGACTACTCGGCCATGTGATGGCCGACGGAGGTTGTTCGTCGCCGGGAGATGTGTCCAAGGCTTTCGCAGCAGGAGCGGATTTTGTTATGCTGGGGGGCATGTTCGCCGGCCACGACGAGTCGGGCGGAGAACTGATCGAGAATGATGACGGGAAGATGTACAAGTCGTTCTACGGCATGTCCTCGTCCAAGGCGATGGAGTCGCACTATGGAGAGGTGGCCAAGCACCGGGCTCCGGAAGGCAAAGAGGTCAGGGTGCCTTACAGAGGGACACTGGAAACGACCGTGCAATCAGTTCTCGGAGGAGTCCGTTCGGCCTGCTCATATGTTGGAGCTAGGCGCATCAAGGATCTACCAAAGTGCGCCACCTTCATCCGAGTCACCCAGACCACCAATGAGGTCTACCAGCGATTCGATGTCCAGGAATAGTAAATGGCTAGTGCTGAGGCCTAGGTTAGATGTCGAAAACCACTTGGGCCATCCACCCGGGGCCCTCAAAAGATGGGATGTCGGAATCGACGCCGGGGATTATCTCACCTTCAGCGACCTCTATCAGGGCCAGTTCGTGCAGTGTGATTGCCTTGACCTCGACCTCGCGCTCGATCATGTCAGCGTCGACCCAGGACACCTGTGCGACTATCCTTCCGTCCGCTATGGCGAGTTCGGACTCACACAGCCACTGACCCTCCGCAGAACCGCGATAGAGGACTTCCTCGAGCCATCGAACCAACCCGCGTTCTAGGTCGCCGCCAGAGAATTCGACTGTCCACTCCTCGTCCGTCTTCGGCAGGGATGCCGCCGAGTCAGTTCCCCAATCGCGGCTTCGGACATAGCCCCCGAGGCGTCAGCACAAAACGCTCTCAGGCCGATGTCCGCGGTCGTGGGCAGTATCCACCAAGACATGTCATCCCCATACCGGCGAAAGGTGTGTCGCGCAAGAAATGAGAGGGTCAGTCGAACTCGCTACAGAGCTCGCCCTGGCCGGGAAAGCTGATGGCAGATTTCGGATTGGTGTTCCACTTGTTCTCACACTTGTTCAGGTGGCCATCGCCATCGGAGTCGATGTTGGCATCGGCCGGATCGAAGGGGTCGAACCCGAAGTAGTACTCCCAACCGGACCACATGCCGTCGCCGTCCTGATCCTGGTGATACACCTCCGAGCCGTCGAACCACTGGTCTCCGTCAGTATCGGGATCGACAGGATTAGTGCCGTTCTGGTACTCTTCGAAGTTGGTGAAGTTCTCCAAGTCGTCGTAGAAGTCGTTACCGGCTTCCGAGGTCGGATCTATGTGGCACTCGGAGTACTGGGGGTCGTTCCAGCCCGGGCAGTATCTGTTCAGCAGATGGGTTCGATTCAGTCCGTCGCCGTCGAAGTCCTCCTGCCCATCATCGATGCCATCGACATCGGAGTCAACCATTTTGGGGTCCATCGGACCGCGTGCACCAACGGCGCTGAGGGTGTTGTTATCAACCAACCCGAGACTTAGTGAAAGTTCGGAATAGTAGACCTCCCAGCCGTCGGGAAGCCTGTCTCCATCAGTGTCGTCATCCACTGGATTGGTGTCCCAGCGATTGGGAGCCTCGAGGGCGTTCATCAGAGTGTCGTTATCAATGTCGAAGGCCGAGTCAGGCAGAGATCCCCAAGCGGGATTGAGGGCCCATCTGCCGCTGGCAGGGATTGTGAAACCTGAGAGGTTCATCTCGTACAGGAAATACTTGGGGTCCATCTGGCCATCGCCGTCCCTATCTCCGGAGGTAGAGAAACCGCCGAGATAGCTGCTCCATACCCAACCGCCCGGACCTAGTCCGCACTCAATCATCGATTCGCAACCCGGCGGCAGCCAATTTGTCACCGAAATCCACAGACTATGACTCTTAGTGTTGTGCTGCACCGAGAAGACCTGCATCTCCCAACCATCAGGTTGGCCATCACCATCGGTGTCGTTGTTGAGCGGGTTCGTCGCGCCCTGCCAAGGGCGTGGGATGTTCAGTACCTCGCTGCCATCGAACAATCCGTCATCGTCACTGTCGGGGTTGTTGGCATGGGTGATGTACTGGTCTAGGCCGTCGGTGACCTCTTCCCCATCGGACAGACCATCGAGGTCGGTGTCGTGCGAAGACGCGTTGGTGTAGTATTTCGAGCCATTCCAAGTGAAGCCATCTATCGCCTCGGTGAAGTCCTCAAGTCCGTCACTGTCGGTATCCTTGTCAGTCGCATTGGTAAAGAAATCGTAGTACTCGGCTGCGTCTGACAGTCCGTCCCTGTCGGTGTCGTAGGCTCCCGGGTCGCTGCGCACGTGGACATCCTTGACACCCTGATCGACTATTCGGATGGTCCAGCCAATGACTTCGATGCCATCGATGAGTCCGTCGTCGTCGGTGTCAGAGTCGAGTGGGTCGGTGGAGCGGCCGTCGACGAAGCCGTCGCCGTCACGATCCCTTGCATTGTACTCGTCGAGGTTGGTGAAGCGCTCGCTCTCTTCGACGACCATGGCGAGGTCCTGTATGCGACTAGTAACTTCATCACCTATCTCGACGTTAATCGCGTATATCCAACCTGCTGTCAGGGTCTTAATGGGGATGTTGATGTACTGACTAGACTGGACTGTCCGAACCCAAAGAACGGTACTGTTGACCTGAACGTAGTCGCCCACCTCGACCGAGATGGCATGCACAGTGGTGATACCGACCAGTTCAGAGTACCGGACCCCTCCGTCACCATCGGCATCATAGCCGTCAAAATCGGGGTCTTCATCGGCGTTGCTGCCATCATTGGGATGGATGCCGCTCATGTGCTCCCAGCCGTCGGGCATGCCGTCGTTATCAGTATCGGCATCGAGTGGGCTGGTGAAGTTCTCGGGCCCCCACGTATAGGCGACCTCATACTCCTCAACATTGTTCAGACCGTCCTCGTCTGTGTCGCCATAGGCATCGGTGGCGTTGGCTGGATTGAGGAATCGGTTACCCTCTAAATCCAACGCGTAGCAGTACTCGAAGCCATCTGGCATGCCGTCACCATCGGTGTCCCAGTCACCCGGTCCATTGAGGCGTCCGTCGTTGTCCATGTCCTCCTCAAACCAAGTCCTGTCGCCGTGGCCGCTCATGTGCTCTGAGTAAGGTGATTGGAGAGTTAGGGTGCCGAACACCGGCACTCCGCAGTGCACTCCGAGTTGAATCTGACCGAAGGCAATCTCATAGCGGTCGGCAATCAGGTCGCCGTCGCTGTCCTCCTCGAGTGGGTTCGTGTCATATCTCTCTTCGACATAGTTCCTCAGACTGTCGGGTTCGGGCTGCTCCAAGTCGAGTAATGCGTCACAGGAGTGGCCGAACTGACTCCCCATATCGTCCCACTCACTAGATCCGATGTCATTCTCTATCTGTCCCTTGACCTCGGGAGTAAGCAAGTAGCAGTCCCAGTTCCCATCGAGGGGGTCCAAGAGGGTGACTTCGCCGGACGGAGTTTCAACAACAAAGGTGTACTCAGACTCCCACCGGTCGTTCAAGCCATCACCATCGGTGTCTCTGAGATTAGGATTGGTGCCCAACTCCATCTCCTGAGTATTCGTCAGACCGTCTCTGTCGGGGTCGCCGAACGGACCGTTGTCAGGATTAGGAAAGGTCTCGTTCTGCTCTCCTGTCTCTTCTTCATTGTCAGTAGGATTGAATGAAATCTCACTGGTAGCTGGCTCGCCATTGTCAAGTGGATCTAGGCCATTGGAAATCTCCCATCCGTCATCAAGTCCGTCGCCATCAGTGTCAGCGTTCCTCCAGTCGGTCCCATACAGAGTCTGCTCCATCCTGTCAGGCAGCCCGTCACCGTCGAAGTCCTCTCCGCCAATGTGGAATTCATCGTTGGCCTCAATATCTCCGCTGGCCGCCTCAAAGCCTCCTGACTCAGTGGTCGAAAGACCGGCATCGATGATTGTGTAGAAGCCCGCTAGACACAGCGTCGCGGTGATTGCGAGAACAGCATATTGGTTGTGATTCAGGGCCATGGAGTACACCCGGCCCCAAGGGGGCCGTCAGATTGAAATTGGGCACCAATATAATGTTTCACGGCCACTGCGCAATCAGAGTCAGGCAGCTATCTCTCTCGATGAGAATAAATCAAGCGTTACTCTGCCTCCCTCAAAGCTGATTGAGGCACGGCCATTTCTGCCATAAGCCCGCTCCCAGCAGCCGAGTAGTACTCCACTTGCAATGGCTGGATGGAATACCGTGGAGAAACCAAGAGTCACTCCTCCATGATCATCTATCTGTTTCATCGATTCAATTCCCCCGAGTCCGTGGTACGACAGGTGCCTGCGGGCGATGCTGGCCCAGTCGGAGGAATCGCGAACGAGAACGTGGTGGCCCTCTGCAACGAATCTTTCTCTGGCCGAGTCAGCTGCAGCCGTCCACCACGCAGAGCGCTTCTCATCGAGTCCTTCCCAAGCATAGTCTTCGACCCTGCCTTCAGGGATGCCGTCGAGATACGGGAGGCAGTATTCTTCGAAGCGTAGTATTAGGTCCCGGTGGAGGAACATTCTGCGCTCCCCCATTATCGACCATTGGCCGGGAGAGTCACTCCGCAAATCCAACCACATCTCATCGTTCGAGTCGGACATCGCACCAGCGCCGGAACTTTGGTCATTCCAAGCCGGACTGAGGGGTTTGGGGCCGGGGATTTGTGCAGCGTCCTGAGTCAGAGTGATGACCAGTCCCTCGCCTGCACTCTCAGACCAAAGGAAACGGTGCCGCTTGCTCGTAGCCCCCTCCCAAGCTGCGGTTATGAGTCCTGAACAGATGGGTCCCGATGCGGGTTGTTCGACCACTATCCTCGTCTCATCACCATCCTCAAGAATTCTGAACCTGCCGAGGCCGCTCGTCTCCCAGCGTAGGATGGTTCGTGACCATGAAGCGAGGTCCCGTCCGGAAGGAACGTCCCAACCTCCAGAACCCATCATGTATTCCTCGTGCTCCACAGCAGCGTGTGCGAGGCGGCGACCGAGACTCTGTCCTGTTCTCTGCTCGAGCCCCTGGAACCACGACTCAAACCAACCCTCTCCTACTCGCCAAGCAATCTCATCGTGGTCTCGAAACAAGTCCCTGTAGGTACCGTCATCGAAAGCCTTCCAGCGTTCCTTCACACCCTCCTCCGGGGATGACGGAGTGGAGAAATAATTCCTGATGGATTCCATGAGTCCCATCAATCATCCACCTAGGAACGTCTCGATGCGATCGAGGACCTCGGCGAGGACCTCAACGGGAGGCAGACATACCATCCTGAAGTGACCGCTGCCGAACTCGGGTGAAAATCCCGAACCGTGGACCACCAGCACATGGTGCTGGTGCAGTAAATCGAGCACGAATGCCTTGTCATCGGTGGCCATCTCGGGATTGGTAATTCTCACGAACAAGTAAAACGCCCCCCCGGGAATCTCGCACTCAAGCCCATTGATAGAGGCGATTCTGTCCAAGCAGTAATCCATTCTCCTTCTGATTTTGCCCCGATGTCCAGCCATCCATCCCGTGTCGTCTACAAGACCGGCTAGGAAGCCGTGCTGTGCTGGGGTCGAGGCGCACAATCTGCTGCGGAGCAGACGCTCGACACCGTCGCGAACGACTCTAAGAGCGCCACTCGGGTCGTGCCAAGCCATGTAGCCGACCCTCCAACCGGGTGCGAAGTAGACCTTCGAGACTCCATTGAGGACGATGACTGGGGTGCTATCGGAACGTGAAGCCGCAGAGCACTGGTGTCCAGTGAAATCGAGCCCGTCGTAGATTTCATCTGCAAGGATGGTGCACTTAGGCCACTGGCTCGCGATGTTGATGAGTGCGTCTACTTCGTCTGGTGTGGCAACATTTCCGGTAGGATTGTTTGGGTTAATCAGAACGAGTAGTCGGACGCTGTCGTTCATCTTGGAACGTATGTCTTCGAGGTCGATTCGCCATCCGTCGCCTGGGTCCGTCCGGTACTCTACGGTAGTGCCTCCGTACATCTGTGGGTAGGCCATGTACGGAGGGTAATGGGGGCCGGGGACGAGGATGGTGTCACCCTTCTCTAAGAATGCGGCGAAGATAATCTGCAGTGCCTCAGTGACACCGTGCGTGACATATACATCATTAGGCGAGCAGTCCCATCCTTTCGCAGATTCTGCAGATGCTATGGCACTACGTAATTCTGGAATCCCGTAGGAAGGGCCGTAGCCGTTGTCCTGCCGGTCAAGCGCTGCTTTGAATGAGGTGACCATGTGCTCTGGAGTCGGCAGGCCCTCATAGGCCAGTGGATCGCCTATATTGAGACGGATGATCTCGTGTCCTTGGGCTTCGAGTTCGACGGCGGGAATCACGACGTCACGAATAGCGTACTCTATCGCAGCTGCGCGGGCTGAGACGTCGACTTGCTCTACCACGTGTGTGCGTGATGTAGTTCCGCCATCAAATCGACGGATTACAGATTGCTCAGATGCCCAGTAGGGAGCGCGCCTCATCGAGTGCGGCTGGGATCCCTTCGGGATTAGAGCCGCCACCTTGTGCGATGGTCGGCCTGCCGCCCCCTCCTCCGCCGATGTGACCTGCTATGGCATTGAGTATCTCGACCGCGTTGTGGCGCTCGGCTGCTATGCTGCCCTCGGTCGAAGCGACAATGAGTGTGCCGCCACCCTCGCGGCTTCCGAGTACCGCTAGAGTGGGTGTGGACGCATCGCGAGTCAACTCACCCAGCATTATCATCATCTGCTTGGAGTCCCCCTCTGATTCCATCACCACGTAGCGAACACCGTCCTTCTCGACTGCTGCATCCCCTCCTCCGCTGGTTCGCAATCTCACGATTTCGGCCTCCATTGATTCAATTCTCTTCTGCTGTGACTTCCACTCCTCGAAGAAGCGAGATACTGTGCGAGGTAGGTCGTCGGGTTGCACTCCGAGAATCTCCGAGGATTCGCTTAGCAGGCGCTCCTGGCGCCGTGCGTGCTCGCGTGCCGTCTCCCCTGCCACGATCTGCAGACGCTCCACCCCGTCTTGTACCTGACTCGACCTGATGATGCGCAACTCCCCAACTTTGCCCGCTTCATCATGGTGCGTACCGCCACAGGCCTGGATGTCGTAGTCACCTATCCTGATGATTCGTATCTGACTGTGCTTAGGAGGGCCGCCCTGGTAGATGTCGAAGCCGAAGTTGGCATCGGCCTCGGCCCTATCCAAGACCAGCTTCTCTATCCCGGGGTTCGATTCAACAATCTCGTTGGCTCTGTCTTCGATACTGTCCAGCTGCTCTCTCGTTAGCCTCGAGTAATGAGTGACGTCGAGTCTCGCGTAGCGCGCACCCTTGTTCGAGCCAGCCTGCCAGATGTGGGGGCCCAGCACTTCCCTGGCCGACCCTCCAACGATGTGCACCGCCGTGTGGTGATCCATCAACTGCTTCCTCCTGCCCCAGTCGATGACTCCTTTGGCCGGACCGCGGACCAACGGTGCGTCGGTCAAGTGGAGGATGACTTCGCCCTCGACTCTGGTGTCGAAGACGTTTGCTGACGAGCCGTTCTGCGATAGAGTCCCCTGGTCGCCGAGTTGCCCGCCGCCCTCTGGATAGAACAGGGTGCGGTCGAGGACGATGGCGTGCGTCGGCTCACCGATGACTTCGGAAGAGTAATTCATCGAGTCCGCAGTCCCCTTTGGAAGTGGGCTGCAGTGCAGCACTTCGGAGGTGAACTCAGTAGCCCTGGTGTCGTCGTAGTAGTCTTGCGAGGTAGCCGGCATAGAGCCCACATCGACTATGCTCTGTTTCTCTTGAGAATTGGCAGCGGCCTTGGTCATCTGGGCGTTGCGAGCAGCCATATCTGCCGCGAAACCGACTCTGACGGTCAACCGCTCCCAACCGAGCCCGTGCGCAATCGACACCGTCATCTCCGGGTTCAGCCCCCGCTCCTCGGCGAGACGGAACAGGGTCTCGTCGGGTATCTCGGCTGCGTCCTTTGGCAAGGACTTCAGTGCCGTGCGCACCGCAGCCTCGCCCTTCCTCAGCATCTGGTAGTATCGGGCCTCCTCGAGTTCGAGAATACTCAGAACTCCTTCTCTCGACTGAACGAAAGAAGACATGTCCAGATAGGTATCCATGTGGTGTGCTCCGAGATCGGAGAGGCTGACGGACGCGCCGATTCCGTCTTTCATCCTGCAGGCACGTCGAGCCAGCATCCTAGCGAGGTAGCCCGCCTTGGCGTTGCTCGGAACCAGTCCATCACCGAGCATATTGCAAAGCGCATGCATGTGATCGGGTATAGCGTAAATCGAAGACAGCGGTTCAGTAACTCGCTTCAGCTCATCTACAGAGAGATTGATTCCTGTTTCAGAGAGTCTTTCCACCAGTTTCTCGTAAAGCGCCTGCACGTCGGTACCGACGTCTATGTTCAGGATTCCTGCTAGTCGTGAGAGTTCGCTGAGCAGGGCATCCATGTCCACCTCCATGCCCAGAGAAGATACCATCGAGTCGAAACCGCTCAGTTGCTTCAACCAAGTCACTGACTCCGGATAAATAGCCTCGTAGATAGTGGGAGTTCCGGCTGCGGCCCAACAGAACCTCTCGAGACCGTAGCCAGTGTCGATAATCTGTAGGTCCATCTCCTTGTAACGCAGCCCCTTAATTTCGATTTCACCATCGTCCGATTCCTCTAAGCTCATGAACACCAGGGTGGCCAACTCGAGCCCCCCTACAATGACCTCGAGGGCGGGGCCAGCGTTGCCGCCACCCGACCATGGGTTCTCGACGTAGGTCAGATCCTCGGGACTGATGCCAAAAGAATCGACTAGCATCTCATCACAGTAGCGCACGCACTGGTCTATCCAGTAGACTACGTCACCGTCTTTGGGGCGGTTGAAAGCATGGTGAGCCATCATCTCAAAAGTGGATAGGTGTCGTCCGGAACGGCCTACTGCAGCCACGTCGGTCAGCCTGATGCAGGGCTGGCTGATGACTAGAGGGTTTGCCGGCGGAGGAACCTGTCCGCTCGTCACATGTGGCTGAAAGTCGGCTATGCTGGCTATGGTCAGGTGGATGTCGTCACGCCATCTAGCGATGATTGGATAGGGCTCCACGCGTGTGTGGCCACGCTTCTCAAAGAAGTCGAGGAAGGCTTCCCTCATTGCATCCTTGAGAGGCTTGCCCCGCTTCGGGAAGCCGCCTATCGTCGGGTTGCCGATGAAGGTATACGGGTCCTCAGTAGTATCGCCGCAGGTGGTACGACTACTGTCTCTGGTCCAGAAGCGTGCTCCAGTAACCCGGCAGGTCTTGCAGACGTGTCCTGATTCCTCCCAGTAGGGTATATGAATCTCTCCGAAAGCCATGCTATCACACCTTCCTGCGCTCCGTCCATCGGACTGGCGGTCTTGAAGGCGATTGTCGAGAGTTGCCCGTTGTGTTGAAAGCGGGGGTGCAGCAGGCTTGGTCATGGCAGCCGAGTGGAGGGATTTTCTCGAGCCATCGGGCCCAGGCCGGATGCGCATCACGAAGCACGGCAGCATGCTCACCGACGCCATCCTGATAGCTGACGAGCAGCATATGGCGGAGCACTCTGACGACCGCTCTCCCACTCAACTTGTCAACACTGCCTGCCTGCCAGGAATCGTCGGTGAAGCCTGGGCAATGGCCGACTGGCACTTCGGCTACGGCTTCCCGATAGGAGGAGTAGTAGCGACCGACGTGAATTCTGGCGAGCAGGGCGGGGCGATATCTCCCGGAGGAGTCGGTTTCGACATCAATTGCGGAGTCAGGCTGTGCGCTACTGAGATGACTCTGGAAGACGTTAATCCCAAGGCACTGGCCACGAGCCTTGCTAACTCGATTCCTGCCGGGGCCAGCCGCAAGGGAGGAGTCAGCCTGACTGCGAGCGAAATCGAATCTGTTCTCTCGGACGGCGCAGGCGCCGCGGTCGACCTCGGATGGGGGGAGTCGCGGGATCTCGCAGCCATCGAGTCAAACGGTCGGTTAGAGAGCTCTGAGAGAGATGTCGGTGAACGCGCGCTCAAGCGGGGCTCGACAGCACTCGGTACCCTTGGGTCGGGCAACCACTTCGTCGAGCTACAGGTAGTAGACAGGGTGGTCGACCAGAACGCTGCCTCTGCCTTCGGCCTCAGACAAGGACAGGTGACGGCCATGATTCACACCGGATCCAGAGGGCTCGGGCATCAGGTCTGCACCGAGCATGTGGCTGCGATAGAGTCGAATTATCGCAGAGATGGCGATGTCTGGCACTCGGAAGAATGGGGTATCAGCCTCGCGGACCGCCAGCTTGCAGCCGCCCCAATTCACAGCCGTGAGGGGGCGGCATACCTTGATGCAATGCAGGCTGCCGGTAACTACGCCTTCGCCAACCGCTCGGCTTTGACTCAGAGGTTGCGCGAGGTACTTCGCGAGCAGCACGGCCGGGATGGCGGGTTGGATGTCGTCTATGACGTGAGCCATAACATCGCCAAGATTGAGGAGCATCGCGTTCACGGTTCCTCCTGCACCTGCTGCGTGCATCGCAAGGGTGCCACCAGAGCGCTTGGGGGAGATCATCCCGAACTGGCTGCCGCATTCTCCGGAGTTGGACAGCCAGTGCTGGTCCCAGGAGACATGGGGACTGCCTCATGGGTCCTTGCTGGGCCTACTTCAGGAGGCAATGACGCCTTCTCGTCTTCCTGTCACGGGGCAGGTCGCAGGCTCTCTCGCACTGCTGCGCGGAAGAGTGTCGACTCAAACGCCCTGATGGAATCGCTCGAGGCAAGCGGCATCCACGTTCGAGTCAAGACTCCGAACGTCCTATCCGAGGAGGCACCCGAGGCCTACAAGGACGTTGACGAAGTCATCCGCCTGACCAGTGAGGCTGGCCTAGCAAGGCCGGTGGCTCGATTGAGGCCGATAGCGGTAATCAAGGGCTAATCGGACTTGTCGCGGTAGTGAATCTCTATGATGTCGTTGTTGTGAATGACGCTGTTCTGGTACTCGTCATTCAACTCGCCATTCACGTACATCACCACCTCACTGTCCTCGTCGGCTACCTTGTAGAGTATCTGGTTCTCGTTAAAGGTCTCGCCCCAGATCTCAAAGAAGGCCCCAACGGGAGCATTCATCGGAGTTGGGGTCTCAATGTGGAGCTTGCCAGTCCCATCGTGGGTGTGGATTCCTCGCATGCCATCGCATTCGGAGTCGTCTATTCCTATGTTGGCTGCGATTGAGACCTCTGAGCCGTCGATGAATATACTCAGCGTTGCGTGGTCGTGCGAGACAATCTCGCTGTGGCCAGCTAGGCAGACATCGACAATCTCCCAGTCTGCGGGCTCATCGGTGAGAGTGCTTGGTGAGAATACAACTACTGCGACGAAGGCAGCGGTCATCAGTCCAGCACCTAGCAGGAGCATTGACTCCATATTCATGATACCCGGACATACGCATTCGTCTTGAACCATGAGGCTGTGCATCTCGGTATGCAGAGGGTAGGAAAGGTTCCTGAGTACTGGAATGTTGCCAAGGTGGACCTGTCTGCCGCCGATTCAGTCCTAGCAGGGGTCATCGCGCGGAACGAAGAACCTGCCCTCTCCTCAAAGGAAGATATGTTCCTGACCCTAGTATCGTCCATCGTAAGCCAGCAGATTTCCACTGCCGCCGCGAAAACGGTCTGGAGCAGGTTCGAGGACCTAGTAGGAGATGTGAATCCGAAGACGGTGCTGTCACACAGTCCCGCAGAGTTTCGCGGTTGCGGGCTGTCGGGGCGCAAGACGGAGTACATCCTCGGGATAGCCAAGGCTTGGCAGAGTGAGTACGCCGACAAGGACTGGGACGAGATGAGCGATGTTGAGGCGAAGGCGGCTCTGACTGGACTCAGAGGAGTAGGAGACTGGACAGCTGAGATGATCCTGATCTTCACGTTGCTGAGGCCGGATGTCTTCCCGGTGGGCGACATAGGAGTGGTGCGGGCAGTTGAGCGGCTGTACGCGGAAGGTGGCAGCCTGAGTACTGATGAACTGCTCGCGAAGTCGCAGGACTGGAGACCATGGAGAACAGTAGCGACATGGTACCTGTGGCGTAGCATCGATCCCGAGCCGGTGCAGTACTGACTACATGCAGTATCCGCGCTTCGGTTGATCAGGTATCGACGGGGCAGCCCCTGACTGAACTCCGTCCGCCTCTTCCATTATGATTGTGAGCAGTGTGTTGACGAGGGTCCTGAGCTCCTCGACCTCCTCTCTGAGATCATCGAAAGTACCGGCATCGCTGTCCTCAGGCATCGCGCATCCCATCTGAGGAATCACTTCCTCAGGCCGCGAACGGCGCACTATGGCCTATAAACACGAGAGGCCATAGACTTGCAGCCGAGGCGGTTGGCGGAGTGAGATTGAATAGCCGTCACTCGGCTTTGTCATCCGCTTCTTCTTCCTCTCCTGGCTCCTCTTTCTCGTACTCCCACGCGTCTCCCTCGTAGTAGTTCTCGTCATCGTCCTCGTAGTAGTAGTCATCACTGTCGCGTCCTCTCAACATGGTCATGGCTATGCCTAGAACTACAACGACTAATACACCTCCAAGCAAGATCATCTGCGAGTCTTCGCCTCCTGATTCGGTGGTAGGCGGTGGCTGTACGTTAATCCCTACAATCGCCTGATAGGGGTTGTCAAAGTCACCATCAATGATGAGATACAGGTTCGGTTGACCAGGTTGCCACGACTCCCATTGGAACTCGGCGTAGACGCTCGTGCTCTCAGCGGGCAATAGCAATACAATAGGCCCATCCCTAGCTGTGGAGAACGATTCTCTCCACTGACCTCCATCGACCAGTTCGTAGAGTCCGACAGTGAACTCCCCATCTCTCTTTCCGGGATTCTCCCAGAATGTCTCGATAGAGAGAATCTCGCCCTGCACCGGAGTGTTGCCAGGGTTGATTACCGAGCGAGTATACTGCCCGAGGAACTCCATGATTCTCAGAGTGACCTGCCTCGGTGCTGACTCACTCCCTGAGCCGATAATCTGGTTACCAGACTTGTCCGTAGAGGTTATCCAGAACCAGAGATAGTCCCCGGATTCCACCTTCATGTCATTTAGCGGACTGAGATCCAGCGCCGACTGGTACACGTCGTTGGTGTCATCGTCGATAATCATGGTCATCTCACCGGTGGCCTCGGTCCCTGCAACTGGGGCGTTGGCTCTGACGTAGACCCACGAAACCTGCAGCGGACCATCCATCATACCGATCTCGTCGACCATTGTCACGGTCACCGTGACATCTCCCAGCATGTCCGAATCCAATATCGTCAGAGAAGAATCTGGGTAATCTGCTATG
Source organism: Methanobacteriota archaeon (assembly GCA_004195715.1). Classification (GTDB taxonomy): domain Archaea; phylum Thermoplasmatota; class Poseidoniia; order Poseidoniales; family Thalassarchaeaceae; genus Thalassarchaeum. Next base: position 52,722 of record PSPX01000007.1, read on the forward strand.
TTGAACAGGGCCTGTGGTGCCTTGCTGTCGACTATAACGGAAGCATCGCTGTTGACTATAGACGAACCCAATCCTGGGACGTTGAGGACACTAGTAGTGACTGTCATCTCGGGATTCAACGGCACCCTTGCAGGTAGGACCATGGATCCGGAGAAGGATCCGTCAGAATCCACTTCGACCACAATGTCGACCTCCTGAGTGCCGTAGATGACTTCAATCTCGACTTGTAGGTCTTCGGGTATATCCGAAGCCTGTACCTGTGAGCCTGCGTAGTATATCGAGCCGTCCATCTGGAACTCATCCCCCTGTCGCAGGTACAGCGCATTACCGGTCGGCTCGATCTGAGGCGGAGTCAAATCGGACATGGTCTCCGGGACTGCCATGAACTTGTTATCGAGCTCCCATGTCAGTTCACCTATGTTGTTCTGGTAGGCGACAGTATTGAGGTCGTCCTCGATGCTGATACTCGGTTTGCATCCGAGTTGACCGTCCTCCCACGGGTAGTCCCACGAGAGTTCGAAGCCAAGACTGATCTGGGTGATGTCCGAAGTGATTTGAGATGATTGGGCACTAAGTGGTGAAACCATGCTGTCATCAGCGGTCCACAGTGTCCCTCTAGACGGGTCAAAGGTGAACTTGCCCAGATTGGACGGGCCGTCGCCGCACAGCATCACAGTGATGTTATCGAGGGTGTGGATACCGTTGGCCTCTTCGACTTGGATAGTAAAGGTGTGCGGCTCCCCTGCGAGCAAGTAGCCAATCTCACGATCCAATTCGTATCCAGATGAAATCAGGTTGGTCGGTTCGTCGGTGGCTACCACGACACTGGCCCATGCGTCAGCAGCACCGGGGCCCCCTCCGGTTCCTCCGTCCTGATAGGTGTGTCCAGCCCAGTCGGTGCCCTCGATGTAGAAGTGGACCATGCTGTTGAACGGCAGAGCGGAGAGGTCCAGCGAGGGGAACTGCACCTGCTGCTGGCCGGTCATCCCTGAGGTTAGAGGCATCTGCATAGACAAGTACTCGTCTTCATCGGCTACACCGTCCATATTCAGGTCGTCCACGGTCTCGCGCCAGTAGCGCAGCGTGATTATCTCGCCGCGGGCCTCTCCCTCGTCGATGGTGATGAATAATGCGAGTGGGTTGTCGGGTTCCCAAACCTTAGCGTGGGCCGGTTGCAGGCCGATATCGGTGTTGAGTTCCATAGGACCAGCGATGGGTGGGTTGGAATCGACTCTGACTATGACCTGAGGTGGAACCCCTGTCACATCCTCAACTCCTGTCGCCAATCCTGCTGGGCCAACAGAGAGCATCATCGGCGACAGGGATAACTCCGACAGCGATGCCGGAGGAGTAACAATTCCAGAGTACCCTCCTCCGTCTTCGGATGTCATTGCGAATAGGTTGCCCGATAGATTCAGGCCGACGGAATAGTCACCGGCGTCGGGGCGGGAACTGGTCGAGTCCTGGAAGCGGACNNCCACTGAATGACACTGCTGGCCACACCGTCTCTCCTGCCGAGTCGAAGGCCTGGGCAACCCAGCGTATGCTATCGACGTCGTCCCAACTCCAAGAAATCTCAAACGCCCAGTGTACGACGACATCGTTCCAACCGTCGTTGTGCATCTCATTACCGATGTAGCTGGCCGCCTCGTCGAGCATAGCAGAATTGCTGCCTGAGGATTGGCTGAACATCACTACAGCTGTCGAATCCCAACCATACGCTGGGTCCTTTGAGACCTCGAACTCAAGAATCACTCCGTCGGAGGCAGTTCCTCGCAAGGTAATCTTCTCGATTTCCGAGTTGTCATACAGGTGGTGGTGCTTGGTCTGAATCTCCACCAGCTGCCTATCTGGGTACATCGTGTTGGGAACTTGGAAGTCACGATTGGTCATGATGTAGTCGAAATCGATATCGCCGTCAATGGCTATAGAACCCATCTCGGCAGAGATGGTGACGGGTATCGAGACCTGCTCTGGAGGCGGGTCGTCCTGCGTCTGCGAGTCGTGATAGGCTGATACTGAGGCGGCTAGTCCAGAGACGTTCTCGAAAATCATGTAACCGATTCCCATCCTAGTAAGCGTCACCGTCTGGGCGCTGCTCGAATCTATACTCAAGGAGACTTCTCTCCACTGCCTTCCGGTGTCGGAGTCAGTATGAGTACCGGGCAGTGAGTTAATCGCAAGTATCTGAGCATTGTCAAGCATATTGTAAAATGGTGAATCGGCTGAACTGCTACTCTGAGTCGCTGTCCCAACAGAAACTGAGACCGGTGACTCGAATCCGTTGGAATCTGGAGAAACCGCGATGATTCCAGCGTTAACCGCTCCGGCTGCTGGAATCCTGAAGGACAGCGATGCGGGGCTGCTACCGTCGAGGACGAGTGTGGCCGCTGTGACCTGGTACTGTGGTTCGCCTCCCGAGTCGGAGAGCAGTGATTGCCATCCGTAGTGACCGTAGTCGCCACCGAACGGGAAGCTCCACTCGTGGGTCCCGTCATCGATGACGTCAATGTCGGGGTTGAGGGCAGGCTCAGCAAAATTGGTTGTCAGGACCAGTCTGTCAATCCATCCGTTCGTGGGCAGTGATATCGACACCCCGAATCCGGGCTGAGGATAGGTGAAGGTCAACCCGCCTTGCGAGGCAGTTCCCAGAGCCCCTCCGTTGGGGCCTGTGAAGTCTATTGAGAGGCCACTAGAAAAGTTCCCTGAGAGTCCGATGCTCTTGATCGGCCTCGAAGAGTGGAGGTAATCAGAGGAGACTGTACCAGCGACGCCGGTGGCATTCAACAGACCATCGATGAGGCTTACGCTATTACTGAGATCCCATCCGTTACCCTCTAACGCTGCGGCGTTCAGAATCCTCTTGCCGCCGATGTGGATCTTGTTTATCCTAGGAGTCTCCTCCTCGTTGTTGGTGTCCATGTGCACCATGAGTTTCATCTGCGGAGTCGTAGTGGTGTCAACTCCGGCCAGAGAAATCGGGAAAGAGACGTTCGAGTATCCGGGAACAGCCTCTCCGGTGAAAGTGTCAATCAGAGATGCCCTGACCCAAGAGTCAGAGGAAATCGCAGCATCGACATCGATGAATCCGAGGTTGAAATCGTGGATATCGGAGGCACTGAAGACCGGACTCAGCCAGTCACCCGGACTCCCGTAGTTGGCGATTCTTATTCCGACGTTATCGAGGTACCAGCCGGCCATGTTCCAAATGCTGTCTGCACCCCCGTGGAACCTGAAACGAACGTCATCACCCGCATAGGACGCTAGGCTCGCCTCCTTGGACTCAAACGCGGTCGTTGTAACGGTGTATGTTGAGCCCGAAGTAGTGCAGTGAACCGAGCCGAAGTAGTTGGAACCCTGAGGGATTGAGGTATAGGTGTACGCGATGCTGGGCGTGTCGTAGAAGTTGTTTCCCGGGTCCCAGTATTGCCATGATCCGCCGTTGATTGAGATGAAAATGCCGCCTCCATCCCAGTTGTTCTCGAAGCAGGCCCAGTGGTCCATCACGAACGAGGCGCTCGAGTTGGCAGGCAGGCTGTATGTCGGAGAGTATAGATTCGTATTGAGGCTGCTCCCGTACGTTCCTCCGAGGTTGATTGCTAGGGCATAAGGGAATGAGGGCTCGGTATTCGTGGGGCCGGCGTTTGTTGTGATCTGCCCGTAGGACCACTTGTTTTCGTTTGAGCCAGACGTGGGGTTTCTGGTCCACCCGGAAGGCATGCCCGTCGAGGGGTTGCTGGCAGTAGAGTCCTCGAAGCCCTTGGTGATGTCCTGAGCTCCACTGGTGAAAGTGTAGTAGGCCCAGTCGTCGATACCTGCCTGAGTGTTTGAGGAGGGGTTCGGCCAAACAGCGCCATAGTGATACGCGGTAGATGAGGTCTCCAAGTCGTCCTCAAAGACAGTATTGCCTGAACCATCTACGACACGTATGGCTGCAACGGTCAACCCTTCTTGTTCATCTGGTGTGCTGCCCCCATAGTGAGGGACATAGGGGTCGCTATCGACGATGAACCGAAGATATACGTTGGCCTGGTTCTGGAACGAGGTTGGGATGTCAAAGGAGACTGTTCGTATCCCGTTGCTCTGATCTCCGGAGACACCATCATAGCCGTTGATGCCCGGGATGGCCCCGTTTCTGTCCTCACAGTTGATGGTAGTGCTCGAGCCCGTCGAAGAGATGTCGGTCCAGGAGTTGTTGTTCAGGGAGAGTTCGACGCAGGCGTTGTCACCGTAAGAGCCCTGTAGATCCCACTCCATATCTGCCTCGATGCCGAAGGTGCTGTTGGTTCCTGACAGATTGAGTGTCCTCTGCAGGGCGCCGTACATGCTGGGTGAATAGCTGCATCCAGAGCCGGGGGTGTAGCATCCACCGTGCCATGCTCCGTACTGAATCCCGTCGTTATGGAAATTGATGTTGTCGAGGAACCATCCAGGACGCTCATTGGTGGAAGTGGGGTCAGTCCAAATGTGGAATCTGAACTGAATCTTGCTGGCATTGTCAATATCAGCAATCGATGACATAGAGATGTTGCTCGAGACCCAGCCGCTGTGAATGGGTGAAGCGAACACAGGAACGGCCCCAGAGGGGGCGCCCGCTGGAGTGGGAGCGCTGGAGGACATGGTGCTCGGATAGCCGCCGTCAGGGGCGATGTAAGACCAGTCGGTCCAGCCGTTGGTGTTGATTCTGTACTCGACCCAAGCGCCGTCGCCTCCGCCTGCAGCGGTGCTGTCAAGGTGGTACCAGTGGTCGAAGTTCAGGTAGTAGCTAGTGATGTCCTCAGCGTCGGGGACATCGACCTGAGGGATTAGGAAGTACCCCGAGCTGCCAGCTGGCACGGGAGATCCGGGCATCGTGCCCACAGAGACAATTCCCTCGGTCGCCGAAGTAGGAACTACGCCGTGAGACAGCGTCTGCTCGTTGCCGGAGATGTTTCCATTTAGCCCGCTAAAAGTGGTGGCCTGCCAAAGTTTGTGTTGGTTACAGAAGTAGGTCTGATTGGTAATTTCATTGGAGTCGAGCTGATTGTTGCCGTTGGTGTTCAGTCCCGCCTTCATCAGGTTGCCTGCATACTCGCAGTTGGATCCGGCAGGGATCGTGAAGAACTGGAAGAGGTAGCCTACAGTCGAACCGTTGATTACGGCGTCGCAGAAGTAGTCTGTCCACACAATCTCATCGCTGTCGAGGTTGGTGTCGAAATCGCTGTCCCAGCCCCTCTCCATAACAGTCCCGTTACCTCCGCTACAACCAGATAGACCTGTGTTGTAGCCGTAGTCGTAGACATGACGCCAGCCAGGAGAGTACTTGTACGCGCCATTGAGATTCACTGTGATATCACCATCGTCGAAGGTGCTGATGTTTGACCTCGTACCGTCGTCCGCGAGAGTCATTGACTCGTCGTTTATCAGTTCGGTACCATAGAAGGTACCTGAGGAGAAGTCGGCACCATCCCATACTATACCGCCATCTAAGGATGTGGCCATGGGCGAGTCGGTTACATGGAGCCAACCGTCGAGGACGGTGGAGTTACCCGGTACTCTGAACCCTGTCAATGTCACTGCATCTCCTTGGGGATTGACCGAAGAAGGTCCTATCCAATTCGTGGACGCGGCGGCGGCAATCGGTGCTGTGAGCATGAGGAGTACAAGGACTCCTGCTAGTCTCTTTCGCTCGGCTGGCATGTGCCCACGTGGGTTTGGGGTATTATGAATGAATTGGTCCTGTTCTAAGAACAGGAGGAAATAGCAGCATTTTCATCTTGAAATGTGATTGCCCTCAGGAGTTCTGGATGGAGCCACTGGGGAGAATTGAACTCCCGACCTTCCCATTACCAATGGGATGCTATACCCCTAAGCCACAGTGGCAGTGCCCCGGCCATCAGTGGGCTCGATTTAACCACTGCGGATTGACTTGTGTGAGTGCAACAGACTCAAGAGATTGGTATCACTCGCCGGGTCGCCTGCCGAGATCGCATAGCCTGGTATTGCGCAAGACTGGAAATCTTGTGGGATTTTCCCTCGGGAGTTCAAATCTCCCTCTCGGCGCCACTCATCCTCCTCTGCCTATCACGGCGCGGATGGGCCGTCACAGCGCGTCCCTTATGCGGTGCCTTGATTCGGCGTTAGCGTGGATGAGGGTGGAACTGCACCTACAGCCGGTGCCGCTTCGGGCAAAGAGCCGCTCCGCCTGACTGATGTTCAACTACCGTGGAGGTTTGCTGACAGGGACGAGAGATTGGGCCTGCTGGACATCTTTCTAGAGGATTTCACGTTCCATCTTGCTATTATGAAAAGGCAGTGGAGAATCGGGGAGCTGACTTGCCTCGGACTGGCCTTCGCCGGAATGGTGCTCGGAGCCTGGGACCTCGGAATCGAGGAACTGGCAAGCGGAGGGGACTACAACCGGGTGGGGCTCAGCGGTTTCCAGAACTTGTCCGATTTGTCGCTGATGTTGGCGCTTCTATCGATAATATCCTGGGTAGGGGTTTTCGTTACGTTGTGGACCAGATATCCGATAATGAGAGAGAACTTGGTCTATCTGTGGATTGCAATGATGACGGTGCAGCTAGGATCGATAAGTTCCCACTCAAAGTCACCGGGATTTCCTTGGGGGTCAACGGGCATGGACTGGGTAATGCTGGGGATTTCCAATCTCATCCTGTTCTTTCTAGCCATCGTGGTCGTGCACCGCGCCGTCATAGAGACTCGAGACATTCACGTCGAGGAGCGGCACTCGCATCCGGATCCTCGCGTCGTCCAGAAGGCGTGGAGAGATCATAGCCTGAGGGCATGGAGTCTAAGCCTAGGGATGTGGATGATTATGGTGAACCTGATGTCATGGTCGGGCTCGCACGCGATAGCACAGAGGCCACCGATAGCAGACTATAGCGACATGCTGGTGGCAATGTTTGTTGTTACAGGATTCCTCTCAGCGGCCTTCCTGATGCACGTCCTGTGGTACCCCCAGTTCATGCTGGGAGAGGCCGAGGACAGAATCCAGTCGGTCAGGGCGAGAGAAGTCGCGGGAGAAGCCCCTGAACCAGTTGCCCGGGCCGAGCAGGGCAAGTGCCCAATCTGTAGCGGACCTACTCCAGCGGTCCGGCACGAGAATGGGAGGATTGAGGTCCCTTGCTCAGAGAAATGCTCTGGCTTAGGTAAACCAGGCACGGCGTGCCCAGAATGCGACGCGGTGCTGCCGATTCGCATCGAGTGCCCGAGTTGTAGCTCTAACACGACCATTGTCAGTCACTTTAGCAGGCCCGAAGCTTGGTAGAGGAAATGCAGACCTGCCGAGCATTCAAGGGCGGTACGCGTCCGAGTATAGGCGAAACGGATGGCAGAACACGGTTGGTGGAAGGACGATGACGTCTCCGACGTCGCGGAAGCGTTCGATGCGGAGCATTCTGATGGAGTGCCGGTCCCGGATTACAGCAGCGAAGAAGAAAGTGCCGGCAAGGACGCTCTTGGCATCGTCATTGGTGCCTCTGCTGCAATCATCGTGCTGCTAAGTGTGGCAGTCGTGATGCTCTGGGTTTGGGCCGAGATAGAGGATGTCAATATCGGAGGTCCTCCTTCGGCCCTACTAACCTGGGAGGGCGAGTACAGGAGCCTTACCGGACTCGATGCCGTACAGGGCGATGGCACTGGAGTCATCCTGTGCATCGTCGACTCCGGCATCGATATGGGACATCCTGATCTCGAGAATCTTGAACTGGCAGGGTGGCTGGATGCGATAGATGGCGCTACTCAGCCATACGATGACGAGGGGCACGGCACTGCGATGGCTGGAATCGTGGTAGCGCAGGACGGATTGGAGGGCAACGCTCCCGGAGTCAGTCTCCTTGTGGCCAAGGCGATAGGCGAGGAGGGGACCGGGGACGATGTGCAGATAGCAGAGGCTGTCAACTGGTGCGTAGACAACCAAGCGGACATCGTTTCTCTGAGTCTAGGAGGAGACCAAGGGTTCGGCTCTGGATTCCTTTCTAGCGACGCCCTCGAGGAATCAGTGGAGGATGCCATAGATGAGGGGGTGTTCGTAGTAGCCGCAGCAGGCAACGACGGGGAAGACGATGATGGGGATGTGGAGTCCCCGGGATCAGTCGAAGACGTAATCTGCGTCGGCGGCATAACTAGGACGGGGAGTATCTGGACAGGTAGCTCAGAGGGAGACAACAATGGCAGAATTTGGCCTAACCCCATTCTACCTCGCGACGACCCCGACAAGAAGCCCGAGATCGTGGCTCCTGCGCACGAGGTCCCGATTCTCATGGCGGGCGGGATGAACAACGGTGCGTGGTGGGGCTGGTCCAGCGGCACCTCAGCAGCTACAGCGTGGGTATCTGGAGCGCTTGCCATCGTGCTTGAGGCCAATCCAGAGATGCAGAGAGAGGGTGATGCAGGGGGGCCGTCAGCAGTAGCGCAGATGAAGAGCGTCATCATGCAGAACTCTCAGATGCAGGAAGGGCAGAGCGAGCATGATAATCACTATGGATACGGGCACCTCAGGGTCGACCTCTGGGTGCAGGCCCTAGGAAACGAAAGCACAGTAGTTGTATCAGAGGAGCAGGGAGGGAGCCCGTTCGGATTCGTTTATGCCATATTCGACGATCTTCAAGCTCGGCGCAGCACGGCCAATGTCCCACCTGTCAGCTCGACGAAGCCCAAAGAGTGAGACTCGCTGGCTCGCTTAACGAACTCGATCCAGGTGTTGAAGGACTCTACCTTCCTCTGCGCAGGGGTCATCTTCGAAGAGGAAACGGCTTCCCCTACATCACCGGTGGGGACCTCGGGCTCCTGCACCAGCATCACTCCCCCGGGCGAGAGCAGTTCGAAGGCTGCAGCTGCGGTCGCTGCCCTCTCATTCTCGGCCGTATCGATGATTATGAGGTCCAGAGGGAGTGGTAGGGGAGAGGGGTTGGCAGAGTCCGGCAGCGCCGCGCTGGCTGCTGACCAAGTCGCAGCCTCTGCGGTCAACTCACCCCAAGGCATCTGGATGATCTGGGTCCAGTTCTCAGCACCGTGACGGCGGATGAGGCGATCAATAATGACCCCGAACTTACCCCCTGGTTCGACTATCCGGAACGATTCGGGGTGAGAAGTGGGTTGCTCTGGAGGGTTGGCTGGATCTCCGCACCACAAGTCGAGTAGCCATGCCGACAGGTGACCTATTCCCCCTCCAATTAGTACGGCGTTCCTAGCCGGGACTCTTGCGCTGATGTCCCTAATCCTCGCCCTCATCGAGCGTGGCAGGGGCCGCAGACTCATGTGTAGCATTTGCTCCCCGATTCCAGCAGCGATGGCTGGCTCAGAATCGCCCCGCGCCGAATCCTCGGAAAGAAGCCTGTCAAACATTTCCTGTTCAGACATCTGAGGCAGACCGAAGCCACTGTCACCGGAAGCCATGGGAATTGCTCAGGGGTGCGTCTATTCAATCATCGCATGTGTGGATGGCTTCAAGAGAGGAGTGTAATCCGGAGTGTCGTGCAATCAGAGGATAATGGAGGCGACACGGGCGCGGCTAGTTGCCCGAACTGCTCGCGAAGCACCGAGCACGAGGTCCTGCGTAGGACCTCGAGAGGTAGCGGCGACGACATCCTTGCAAAGTGCGTCGAATGCGGTGAGGTGCACACCATTGTACTACGCCCTCCGAAGGCTGTGCGCGTGAGTGCGACGCTCTCTGACGGCAAGGAGAGCGAGGCACGATACATTGAGGTCGACGAGGATGAGATCATCACGATCGGAGACGTCTTCGAACGAGACGGGGCTCTTTGGGAGGTAACTCGAATTGACGGTGACGCCTCAAGACCTTATGATAGACTGGGGGCATCTGACATCAGAGCGATGTGGGCAGTGCGCCGTGACAGAGCCGTGGTGAAGCTGACACTCACCGATGGTGAAGACAGCATCGCTTCAAGCATTGAGTGCGAGCCCGAGATGGTTTTCACCTGCGGGAGCATTCTCGAAGTCGATGGCAGGAGGTGGCGGATTCGAGCTCTGCATACGGGAAAGGGCAGGACGTTGAGCGGAAGTAGGACAGCTGGAGACCTCAGGAGAATGTACCTCCATCCTCCCGGAACGCGATACTAGCGACGGTTTGCCCACGGCATCAGCAGGGCCTTGGCAACATGCAACGCCACCTCCGGGTTCTCCCTTAGTCTGCGCATGCTATACTCGTACCACTTTGTCCCGTACGGAACATACACTCTCGTCCTGTGCCCCTGTTTAGCGAGATTTCGCCTGATGTTGCCTCTGACGCCAAGCAGGAACTGGAACTCATATCCCGGGCCCTTTCCAGCCGAACGTGGAACTGCCTCGCTATGTCTGGGATCCTCAATATCAGGCCCCATTCCGCGTGACTTGAGAGATTCTAAAGAGTGCTTGATTACCGGTGTGTCATGCGACGCGATGGCCGTGTAAGCGCCCGAGTCGAGCATCAGATCGATAGCTCGGTTGGTGGCATCTACTATCTCACGATACCTAGTGTGAGATATCTCTGCGGACTCGAGGTATATTCCCTTGCAGATGCGGAAATCAGTGTGACTGCCCGTGGCACTTGAGACCTCCAAGATGTCGGAAAGAGTTCTGAACAGCCGCCCCTGTAGCACTACGCCGATGTTTGTCAGCCCCTTCGTGTGCATAACTATGGCAGTATCTATCGTGGCCTGAGTAACCCTGTGGTCCTCCATATCCAATCGCACGAAGATATCATCTTCAGCGGCTCTTCTGAGCAGTCCCTCGATATTCGCAAGAGCTGTTGACTCGTCTATCATCAAACCCAATGCCGTTGGTTTAATCGAGATGTTTGCATCCAAGTTGTTCTCGACTATTGCATCCAGCAACCTGCTGTACTCACCCATGAAGAACTGAGCCTCGTCAAGAGACTCTATGTCTTCACCTAGGACGTCTACAGTAAAGCACGCTCCCTCAGAGCTCATACGACTCATCAGTTCGATGGCGCTGGGGATGTCTGTGCCGGCGACGTATCTCTTGGCGACCCACCTGATTATGAAGCGAGGAGTCAGTGGCATCATGCCTACGATAGCTCGTCCGAATAGGCCCATGAATGGGTTGCAGCGTACGGAGAGCCTTCACAATTGCTACGGTCTAGCAGAGTTCGCGCCCACGGCGAATCGGGACGTCCAGACCTTCCAGAAGATCCGTGATGGCGTTACGCTGCCATGCCTTGAACGACTTCCTGTCTAAGTGGGCGAACAGATTGGCACCGGGAAACGCTACGAGAGTGGCCTCGACGGAGACCTCGATGGAATGCCTCCATGCTCCGCCCGGCAGACCATCATCTGACGGTTCCTCGAAAGGGAGAGCGTAGTTCGCTAGAATATGGCCTGCCCACAGTTCCGAATCCGAGAGAACTGCTTTGTGACGAGGCGCGTAGTGTCCGCCACCGAGTCCGATCATCACATCGCCCCCCGGGGCCCATTTCACAGGCTGGTTCCCCGATAGTCCGAGATTGTCTGATATCACCTCGGCCCAAAGTTCGGCGGCCCGAGTATTTTCCCACTCCCTCTCTGTAGAGCCAATCTCGATGTACAGTGCCGGTCGCTTGAGGAGGGGGCCGTGATGAGTAGTCTCCAGAGTCAAGTCAAACTCCTCGTCGAGTTCACGCGAGCGGGCTAGGGAGAGCATTGACCTGAACAGCGAGGCGAAGCGTGGCGAAGGTGGTACGACCGACCCCTTCCTGCCGCCAGCTTGTCCCCTCTCTCCGTGCGGGGTCTCACCAGGTATTCCAATGGCGTGAAGTGTCAGTGCGGGAATCTCAGTCGCCGAGACATGGCGGGACAGGACGAGGACTTCGTCGACAGTACATCCAGTGGCCTCCTCGTGCGTACAATCTATCCCGTCTGCCATTATGTGTAACTCCTCGATTAGTAGGAGGTGTACGGGACGGTTTGCGTGCTCTCGTAGGAGTCCATAACCCGTGACAGTCGGTTCGCCCCATCCCCCAAGACGCAATATGGCTTCATGCATATTGAAGGAGGCGGCATCGGCACTCGATGCGAGCAGCAGGGTTACCACGGGCAGGCGATGGGGGGTGCGCCTTAATCCTCTCAGCCACACCTTCAAGCATGAACTAGTGCGGCGCTTGTCATGGGCGAAGCGCCTCTGGGCTTCCAGCCGATAAGGGCGGACCGCGGCAAATCTGCCACTGTCATCATAGGCAGTTTAGGAGAGTTAGTCAGGATAGACGAGTTCGGCGCTACTCTGCACCAGTCTGTCAAGCCGTTCCCAGCCTCTGTAACAGGGGGTGCCGTGCTCGACGGCGTCTGGGTCGGGACATGGGTCGAGCACGAGTTGCAGCAGGCGAGGATGGCCGCTCTGCCTCTTGCTGGAGAATGGGAATCTGGAGGGAGTAGAGAGATGCTCAGACAAAAGTCCGAGACGGACGACCTGATGCCCTCATCAGCTATCTGGTCGAGATTTCTCGACGCCGAACCCATGGCTGTCTCGAGGGCGGGGGACGGAGTGGTCTTTGCCGCTCTGCGAAAAGGGATCTACAAGATAGACGAGGGGGCGACAGAGGTCTGGCGCGCACCGTATCCTGAGTGGTCGCACCTGTCAGGGCTGGCCTCACGTGACCACCTAGTGTCCAGTAACGAGGTCGATGGTCAAATCTTCTTCTGGTCAATGGCCGGAGGAGTGACGGTATTGGACAGCGAGGACGGAGGACATGTCCTCAGTACCATAGTATCTCTGCCTGACTCACTCAGCGGCGTCCGGCACAGTAACGAGGGGGGCTGGCTCCTACTGCTCAACAGTGGCAACATAGCCATGCTGGAAGATTTTGAATCCGAACCGACGGTGGTGCAGACCCCTGGACCTGTGTCAGACGCCGTCTATGACGGAAAATGCTGGAAGTGGACCGGGTGGAGACATGACGGAGTCCTAATCGACGGCGAAGTGCAATGCATAACTAGAGAGCAGATAGGAGTGGCTCTTGTTGGTGACAGGGTACTAACTAACGACGGGGACTGGGACGATTTCGGGCTGAATCACTCTGATGACTGATTCAAGATTGTATTCCCGCACTTGCCGCAGACCTTGCGGTCCTCGTGCACACCTAGGAAAACTCCGGGGCCGCAGTTCTCGCAGGACTCGCCTTTCCTGACCAGTTTTCCGTCCTCTACGGAGTACTTCGAGTGCTTGCCATTGGGATTCGGTCCGTCGCCCATCATTCCCCACCATCCTCTGATTCGCTCTCATCCGACTCCTCGACGACTTCAGCAGGTGTGGGCTTGACTGTTGCCGGGGCCTTGGATTCTGACTCCGCCCCGTGCCTGACCCTAACATACTCGGGCTCAAGTGCAGCTGACTCGGATGAACTGTAGATCAATGCGAGCCCCGAGGTCTGAGGGCGCCCGTAGCGCGTGCTGACCTCCTTGACGAAGACCAACTCCTTCTTGGCACCGGGCTCCGTCTTGGCCGCAGCTGCGACCATCTCATCCAAAGACGGGGTCGGAGAGTTTTCGTGGTTCCACATGAATTTAATCTCGACGCGGTCGAGCAGCGGGTTCTCCTTTCTCTCGATGACTTCCATTGAATCACCTCTCTAACGGATGTTGACCTTGAGAGCGTAGTTGCCCGCGTCGGTCACATTGAGTCTCTTTGCGACCTCAGAGCGCTCTGGGTGCAGAATGACCACGAATCCTTGCCAATCGGTAGTCACAGGAGCCCCGGGGCAGTGCATGCACTGAGGCGGGTCGTTCTTATTCTCAGGATCGGGCAATATCCTGTTGCATTCGCCACAGGCGAAAGGCTGCTTGACCATCTCAGTCTTCCTCCCCTAGCCAGTCGAAGCCCCCAAGGCCGTCCATCTTGCAGTTCAGGCCAATCTTAGACGAACGCGGGTCGTTCTGATTGATTGATTTAGATACTATCCTCGAGCGGACCGGGCTGCCCTCCTCAAGGTGCTTGCCGCTCTGAGAGCCCTCAATCCTCTTGTTCTGGGCACTTAGGTGGACTTGTACTGGCTCGTCAAGGATCTGGGACTTGTGGAGAAGAGCCTCAACGGGACCTATTCTGACGAAAGCGCCGTACTCGGAGACTTCCGACACAGCGCCGTCGACGACCTCGTTGTTCTCCATAGTGAATATCAAGGCCTTGAATTTGACGTTCTGGTAAATCGCCCCATCACCGTGGATAATCTTCCCCCGGCCTACTGTCTCGTGATCGAAGGTGAGCAGGGTGTAGTCCTCGTTCTCGTCGAATCTTCCCTCAAAAGCGTCGTGAGCCAGTTCGTCGATGTGCTCCTCTAACTTACGCCCTGCTCGAATGTACTCAGCAGGAATGCGGATGGTATCATCCCGGGTTATGAGACTGTACATGCTCTTCTTCCTCCGCCGGGACTCACTCCGAGGTCTGTCGGAGGAAGGGGAGATTTTCTCCCGTCCCTCATCGGCAATGCCTCTGGAGGAGAGTTCCGTGCGCCCCGGCGACCCGCCCGCCCTGTATAAGCACAACGGATAGGGCGAAGAGGTCGGCCTGCACCACAGGTCAATCAGACCGTAGGTCTGCTTGAGATTATAGGGCGAATGTTCAAGTGGATTCGGAAGGCCATCTCCGATTCTGATGATGGTGAGACGCTTGGACAATCGCCTAACTCGACTCCGGCAAGCGAGTCTTGGGGTCGCTCTGTTGCTGCTGATGTCCCTGTCTCCTGCTCTGGTTCACTACGACTCACCCGTCAGAATGGAGACTGGAGGAGGGAACGAGGAGCCGTGGACCGACGGTGACCAGCCGTGGCCTCAGTCAGGCAGGACTCCTGGCAGAGTCGCTGAAGTTCCGGTTCACAGCCCTATCGGAGGTGCCGGCAATGGCAGCCCCTCTGATGCATCAGATCTGATGTCGATAGTCGAGCCGGTTGTCAACTGGGTGTACGGATCATACTCCATCGGCACTGACGCACTGGCGACCCCTGTCGCAGATCTGTCCGCATCAGTGACCAAGGACGAGGACGCTTCCGAACGTTGCGGAGGCAGTTCCCTCTACACAATCCTAGTTCAGACAGATCAAAATTCCGATCACACCTACCTCCGAATTGTCGAGGGCGAGGACGCAGATCTGGCGTGGGAAGTAGACATGGGGATGACGGAGTATGTCAAGGCGGCCCCGGTAGTGGTCGATGTCGATGGCGATGGTTTTGAGGAAGTGCTGGTTGCCTACGACGCTTCTGGAACGCTGTACCTCGACGCCTGGTCGCCCCGATTGTCCTGCTCGGTTACCGGTTGGTCCTCCTCAGGAGACTCCAGCCAGATG
Organism: Methanobacteriota archaeon; assembly: GCA_004195715.1. Classification (GTDB taxonomy): domain Archaea; phylum Thermoplasmatota; class Poseidoniia; order Poseidoniales; family Thalassarchaeaceae; genus Thalassarchaeum. Next base: position 67,989 of record PSPX01000007.1, read on the forward strand.
CTTTGGTCCTGGAGCGACGAATCTCTGATGATCAGTAGCGATCAGGGACCTTACACATCCAGTTTGTTGGGCGGCCACAGGCCCACAACCCAGCCGCTGCTGGCTGACCTCGACCTCGATGGTGATGCGGAGATAGTTATTGCTGCCATAGACGAAGTCTCCGGAGAACCGGTTGTGGTCGCCCTAGGACTGTCGGAAACTGGGGCCAGTCTACTCTGGGATGCTGCTCTGGACAAGGGAAGTCACCCCTCCGACCCTGCTTTTGCCCGGACCGATGAGACCACCGGATATGTTCTTTTGACGACCATCCAAGAGAGCAGTGGTGCGATGTGGGTGTGGAAACTGGATTCAGACACGGGGGATTCGAACTGGGACGGACTGACGCTGGGCAATTCCGATGGCGACACCAATGCCCCTCACATCAGACTCCCTGGCCCCATCATCGCCAACCTCGATGGGAACTCTGACGACCTCGAGATGATACTGACTATTCCTACTGATTGGGATGGTTCCAGTTCGGTAGACGGAGCCGAGTTTGTTGGCATGGAGATAGGCAACGGCGACGAGCTCTGGTCTTTCGAGGCCTCCAATGGATTCGCCGACGCACCCCCAGTGGCAATAGACACGAATGGCGACGGTCAGCACGACAGAGTATGCTGGGTGACATGGTCGCAGGATACCACCGACAGGCACGGGCATGCCGGGTGTCATGATGTGAGTGGCTCCAGCCCTGATCAGGCCTGGCAGAAAAGCCTCGAGCAGAGCAGCGGTTATCCAAACGACGAGATAGCGGTCGCGCCGCCAACCTGGATGGATATAGACGGCAGCGGTGAGCAAGAGCTACTGGTCGCCTACGGTCGCTCGCTATGGGCCTTTGACGGCGATGACGGTTCATCGGCAGCCATCTGGGGAGGCTCGATCGACCTTTCTCACAGAACTTGGTCTGCCCCTGCTCTCGCTGACGTGGACGGTGATGCCACACTCGATCTGGTTCTCGGCGACACGGTCGTGTCGCATGCTCTGGCTGATATGAGGCCCCTGCTGGACCAGAGGAGTATCGAATTCAGCCCCAGCGAGCCCGATCCAGGGGAGCTCGTCACTGTGACTGCGCTGTTCGAGAACTCGGGGACTGCGGACACTGATCATGAGACTGAAGCTAAGTTGTATGTGAACGGTCAGCTGATAGCCAGCTACGAGGCAGGCACGATGGAGCCGGTCGACCCCACCGGCCCGGGCTCCTTTGAGACATTCAGCGTAGATTGGAGTGGGCCGCTAGGAGAGCACGTATTCGAACTGGTCCTCGACCCCTACTCAAACGTATCTCAATCAAGGCGCGACAACGACGCTCAGACCACTACGCTATCCATCGTGGCACCCTACAACGCGACTTTTGAGATACCTACCGAGCCAATCAGGGTAACTCCAGGAGAAAGTGCGCTGGCAATCCTTAATGTCCGCTCAACGGGCAGGCTTTCGGGAACATGGAGTCTTACTGTCGACGATGTCAACCTGCCAGATGGATGGAGTTGGATTGACGAGACCGATGGCGGTCTGTCGGGAGTTTTGATTGGGGCAAATGCGGTCTGGACTCCTCATCTGCGAATCCATTCACCGCCGGATGCCCTCGGCTCAGATGCTGGATACCTTGGACTGACGCTGACGCTGGACGATGACCCGGAGAACGTCAGTGTGTCCAGCTTACTACCGTTGGAGGCAAATCGAACTCGGGGCCTGTCTCTCCGCGGTCCGGATGGGACAGTGTCGAGTACTGGTTACGGCCTGTTGGGCACCGACGCTCATGCTTGGATGCTGCTGCACAACCTCGGCAACGCTGCAGAGAATCAGATTACCATCTCTTGGGACGGTACCCCGTGGGGTTCCGACCTCAGGCTCTACGACATGGACGGAACAGAGCGTCCTGCGCTCTCTCTCGTTGCCGATGAAGTAGTGCTGCTGACAGCGAGGCTGGAAATTCCAGATGATGTCACTCTTGGAGACTCTGTGAGCACGCCTCTGTCTATGTGTGTAGGCAGTAATGATGAACAAACCTGTCAGACAATCTCACTCACCTTCGTAGCGGCAGGAGTGGTTACGGATGTCCACCAGCGCAGTGTACCGGCCCAAGGTCTCGAGTGGACAGTCCAAGCAGATATGCCGCTTGGTGTGACTCAGTTGACTTGGTCGCTGTCGGATTCCGGCATGGCCGTACAAGGATGGTCTTGGAGTGCTTCGGGCGACCTGTCTCTAGTCGGAGATTCAATCATCATGTCCGGAGTTTCCGACTCACTGGCCAGCGGTACTCTGACTCTCAACCTCCCCGATGATGCCCCTCCGACCTTCCATTCCTTCTCGGATGTGAGTGACCAGTCTGCTGACCACGTCATCAGATTATCACTGGAGGTCTTACAGATCCACAGAGCATCTCTGATTGTGACATCACCGACCGAGCAGCCCCAACTGGTCGAAGTCGGCGAGGAGGCTCTGGTCATGGTGAGGCTGGAGAATCCTGGGAACGGACAAGACACGTACCACCTGACTCACGAGGTCGTGCTCGACGAGAACATAACAGAGGACCCGGGTGTGACTGTCTCGTTCTCGAATGACATGGTCTCTCTTGGTGCCGGCAGCCTGACGAACATCCCCGTAACGGTGGCGCTCCCCTCTAGCACCCCCGCCGGGACACCAGTCAGCATAATGATCCACATGACCTCAATGAGAGACCAGTCGGTGAGTGATTCTGACTCGGTCGCTCTAGAGGCTCGTCAGGGCCACCGCTGGAACTTGTCGGCCAGTACCTCAGACTCTGATGCTGACGGCCGAACCTTCGCCGTCGCGCCTGGCGAGGGGCTCACAATTGACGTGAATTCGACTAATGTGGGCAACCTGATTGACGGACTGGAACTCAAAGTCACCTACATCGTGTCCCTGATTGGAGAAGACGGTTCTCAGAATTGGAACTCCAGCGGAGATTCTGTCACAGGAATCGAAGTCAATCAATCAGCCCAGATGACTGTGGAGGTTTCTGTGCCCGAAGACGCCTGGAACGGCTCAGTGATGTCGGTCAGCGTCAGTGCCGAGGTCCAAGGCGAAGTTATGGGGAGTTTTAGCTTCAATGTCGAGGTCGCTCATGTCCCAGGCTGGTCGGTGGTCGCAGATCAGGCCAATCTCGAGGTCGAACCAGGAGGATCCAGTGTTGAGCTCTCTGTGATTCAACTAGGAAACTCCCCTTCCGAGGCCTACGCCACAGTCTGGGTCAGTGGAGAGAATGGATGGGAAATCGAGATTCCCGATGACCTGCCCGTTCTCGCCCCAGGGCAGAGTGCGGCTATGACTCTCAACATCACCCCTCCCGAAACGGCCCAGCACGGAAGAGCCGTAGAATTACACATCCGACTACGTGAGGGCGACGGCAGTGGTGAGGCAGAAATCACGCTGCCCCTGAGAGTCGCCGTATTCCATGACTTCGATATGAGCGGAGAGGGTGATTGGCTGGTATCAGACGAGGGCGGACATCCTCTGACAGAACTGCGTAACCTTGGTAACGCACCGACCACCATCAGCCTGCAGGTACTGAGTCTGCCGCTAGGATGGACGGTATCTGGGCAAACGGAGGTGGTTCTGGGCGTGGGCGAGATTAAGGGTGTGCCCCTGGAAGTTATTCCCTCGGCAGACTGGGACGGCAGCGTCCGGACCATCAGGATACTAGCCGAGGACTCAGCCGGGAACCAGCGCGAAGTCTCACTCGACACCGAGCAGTCGGAGTACTCGTGGGCCTCTTCTCCTGTCATTGTAGCAGTGTCCGGGGATCACGCATTGGTCGGGATCCACGGTACCGACTCCTTGAGTTCAGTAACAGACTCATCTTCTGGACCTCTGGAGAGAGGTGAGAGCGGTGACTGGGCGCTTCCGGCGCTTTCCAGCGGGCCCGGCTCACTCAGTGTAGGTGGCTCGGCATTAGTTTACTATGCCCACGTCACCCAACCTTCTCTGAGAACTGCTTTTTGCAGCATTCAGGGTGAGTTCGGGGGCGTGGTGGCACAATGCTCTGTGCTCAACGGTTCCGATTCGTTCTCGTTCACTATTCTGTTGATTGATGACAGAGGGGCGATGCTGAACTCTTTCTCTGGTAAGGCCGCCGGAGGAACTCCCCTCGGGCCGATTAACCTCAGTGCAGAGGGTTGGAGCCCTGAACCGGGCACCCGAATTCTGACTCTGCGGCTGCTAGATGACAGGGGGGTCGAGATTGCTTCTGTTACTGGCGACTTCCAGATTCGAAGGACCGACTGGAACATCGGACTAGTGAAATTGGAACTGGATGGCGAGGGCTCTGAGCAGCAGATTAGGGTGCTGACGAAGCGGGGTGATGGAGACAGGGCCGTACTTAAGCAATACAATGCTGATTGCAGTTTCAGTTTGGTCTCCGGCGACTACTCGATGGTACATCAGGTTGACCTTACTGGTACCTTCGCCCCCACCGTCGAAATAGATCGACCTGAGGTTATTGATGATGGAGAAGAAATCGTGGTCACCATAGGCTGCGCGTTCCCCTGGGATATTGATTCTGATTCGAATGACGATGAGAGCAGGTTGATTCTCTCGGGAGGCATTACGGAGCCATCGAAGTACCCTGACATGGGGACTTCACTGGCTGCTGCGATGCTGGTTATCGGGGTATCTGTGGCCTTGGCTTGGATAGTCAGGAACTACCGCGAAGGCAAGGAGCTGATGGAGATGGCCATGGCCGCTGCCGAGGAGAAGATGGTCGAGCAGGGCGCTAGAGAGGCCGTCGAAGAAGTTCCTGTCGAGGAAGAAGTCAAGGAAGAGATCGAAGAACCGCGCGAACCTGAACCAGTTCCCGAAGAGCATCCTGAGGATGATTTCGAAGCCAGGCTAAAGCGCCTGACACGGGAGTAATCACAAAGTCATCCTGAGTGAATGCATGCTCTCGTAGAGCGGCAAGGCCTCAGACAGAATCGCCTCGTACTCGGGGCCGAGATTACCTAGCCGGCCCCTGTAGGGCGAGAATCCCGTAGAGGACCAGACCGAGTCGTACCAGTGCTCGGCCCATATCCCGTCGCACTCCCTCGGACCCGGCCTCCATGACAGCATTCTCTCACTGAAGGGTATCCCAACGCGCTCGCACAACAGACCAAGCATGCCCCTAGGGTCTTCCAAGACATCCCTAGCGTCCATTATTGGCGGGACTTTTCCGCTTTCCCTCGCTACCTGCTGAAGCAACCTTGCCTGCTGCGGCAAACCAGTCGCCCACAGCGACACCTCATCTGTTATCCTCGACAGCGAGAGCAAGACCTCACGGGGATTGCGTATCAGGAAGCAATTATTCAGCGAATCCAGCCACCCGGTCTCCATCTCTGGGAGGATATGGTGGCACATGTGCTTCTGGTACCACACTCCTGCACCTCCTGGAATCTCACCAGTGAGGTAATCAACCACTGAATCGACATCGGCCTCATGGTGTGCAATCACGGCATCTGCGTCGGGGTGCTTGATGCCTGTCCTCGCTAGATAGTGAGAGTAGAGCGGCTCGTCGCTGGCGAAACAGTCCTCTCGGTTGTCGAACGAGTACATCATCGCCGTGGAGATATTACGTGGCCCCGACCACATGGCGATGCTGGCGCCGTCAGCCACCGCACTCACTCCGAACCAGGTCCACATAAAGGGTTTGAAGGCGTTCGCACATAGGGCCCCTGCGTCCCTCGCCCATCGGCTCACCGTCGAACTCCACAACAGGAGTTAGACCAGCGAACGTACCTGTCACGAAAGCCTCGTCGGCCGTGCTGACGTCCTCTGTAGTGAAGTCCCTCTCATATGCAGGAATCCTGTTGGAGCGGCACAGCTCAAGCACCTTCCGGCGAGTGATGCCATCCAAGCAGTGCTCGCCTGTTGAGGTCCAGACCTCACCGTTGCGGACAATGAAGAAGTGGGTCGAGTTACATGTCGCCACATTTCCCGAAGGGTCGAGCATGAGCCCTTCGTCGCCGCCCTTAGCTGCAGCGTCAATGCATGCAGCGATGCAATTATGCTTCGAAAGGCTGTTGATTCTGGGGTCCTGGACGTTCTGCTCGCCCCTCCTGATGTCAACGGTGACTAGACTGATTCCATCCACTGCCCTGCGCTTGTCTGCCCTCTTGTACTCAGGGATGATGACCAGCGTCGGAGGGCTGGATATCACCCACGGAGCCTGATAAGGCGTGGGTTTGAGGCCGCGCGAGACTACTAAGCGAATATGGACATCGTCATGCATGCCATTGGCTGAAATCACACGACCTACTTCTTCGAGAATCTCCGTGCGGGACAGACCTATGTCGAGTGAAATCGACTCGGCACCTCGGAACAGCCTGTCGAGATGATCCTCTGCGAATGCAATGGTACCTTTGTGGAGTCTGAACGACTCCCATACTCCATCGCCCAATAGGAATCCGGCATCGAAGACAGAGACCTTGGCGTTTTGGCGAGGGGTAATCTCTCCGTTCACCGAAATGAGGACGTCTTGGTTGCGAGAATCTTCCTCGTAGTCGTGAGTGCCCATCGTGCACCTCAGAATTCGGCTCCGGTCAGTCGTTCGTACATCGACGCGTACAGTTCTGCAGTCCTTTCTATCATATCCTGGGGCAAAGCCGGTATCGGAGGCTCCTCGATTCCTTGTTCCCTAGCATCATACAGCACCTCATGATGGCCTATGTCGATGTAGTGCTCGCGCACGAACTCCTTGGACAGAGATACTATCTGGCCGTTGGCGTAGGTCTCGGCATCCCACCATCTGTCCTCATCTAGAGTGCCAAATGAATCTACTAGAACCGGTCTCCTTCCTGCACCGAGTGCGAACTCCTTCTTGCCATCGACATGAATCAGACCTCGTTTGCCTGCCTCACGCTCGATGATGGCATCGATCCTCAGAACCGCATCGAGAATCGAATCGAATTCCTCTTCCGTGAGATTGGATATCTGCAGCGCCTCCTCCCTGTCCAGAAGTCTGTCGAACGACTCGAACTTGGTTGAGACTTCGAGATAGGGGCGAGGTAACTTGCAGCCCTCCTTGATCTCGGTCCCGGGCTCAAAGCCAAACTCCTCGACCCCGGCCTCGCCCTTGGTGTACCTCCGCCAGCCCGAGCCCGATAGGTGATGTCTGCAAATCACTTCTAGAGGGACGAAAACATTCTCCATGTCGCGAGGTATGGCGCCTGGCTCCTTGATGACCTCAAAGCGTCTGGCCAGACAGCGGTCCGGAGCATTCATCTCGATGAGATGGGTTTCGCACACCCTCTCCTTGTTGACTAGGTCGAACCAGTGGCAGGTGGTTCGGTTCAGGCTCTCTCCCTTGCGCGGGATAAGTGAGGGGATAATCTGGTCGTAGACCGAAATTTGGTCTGTGTACCTGAATTCGAGGACATCTGGGTCCTCTGTGCTCCATACTTGCTTGACCTTACCTTGGTAGAGCAGCTCTCCCATGCCTGCGTTTGGTGCGATACCGACGATGAACATTGCTGGGGCGAGTTAAGCGTTAGTCCCTGCGAACCAGTTGGTAGGCGATGACCAGCGAGAGGAAGCCAATAGCGATCCAGCGCTGGTCGAATTCACTGGACTGATTGTCCTGCTCCGACATGAACAGATGCTGAACTGTCTGCAGGTTGGGAGACTCCTCCGAGGCCATCAGCACGATTCCCTCGATGTGGTAGGGCAGACCTCCCCTCAGGCCCTTCGATATGGCTTTCTGGGGAGTTATAGAGGCCATGATGTAACTGCATGTGTCTCCTCTCTTCAGATCTTCAATGGCCTCAAACTCGCCGCCGCTGTCATGAGGCCTGAATGCAATTGTCACCTCGTAGTGGCTCTCTATTCGTTTCGCCACCATGTCGGCAATCTCTGCCTCGAATCCGTAGAACTTTGCGGAACCATCCTGCCTAGACATGGGGGATTGTTGATTGTACATGCAAACAACCAACTCGCGCTTATTATCAATTATTTCGTACAGAATCCCTTCTTCGGTCGGAACCGGCCATTCCCCAATGTAGCCCTCGTAGTCGGAACCATCCAGTTCCGTTTCCCCGAGAAACCAAGTCAAGTAGGTCGCAGAGAGGGAATTGGACCAAACCAATTCAGCTAATGCGGCGTTAATGGCGTCGAGCAGTTCGGTATTTCCCCTATCCTCCGGGGAGTCAATACGAGCAACGGGCACGTATGACTCGGTCTCTTCCACCATTCCAACAATAGACAGGCCGGGTGTGTTCTCCGAGTTAACTGGGTCAGCCGCAATCGAGTGGGAAGTGAGGAAGAAGTCGATATTTCCGACCATTAACTCTCGCATCGCCGTCTGGTAGTCTTGGTACGACGACTCAGTAATGTGCTCGTGCAATTCCAACAGGTGAACTACGGGAACCTCCTCGGATGTGCCGACGCTATACTGTGCCTCTCCGACTGCCGACACGCTGGACGCTGTCAGTAACAACGCGCTGAGACAAAGGGCCGCCAGCATGCCTCTCATGGTCCGAGGGGCTGCGATGTCGACTTAGAATTGATGGTCCGCCGAGACTATATCCGAAGAAGTACGTCAGGAGCCTGAAGTTCGCATGTCCGAAGATGTCTCAAGAGTTCTCAAACCTCTGGGGAAAAAGGGTAACCGTCTCATCGCAATTCTATCATTTCTGATTCTAATCGCCCTAATCACCCCCGCTCAGGCAATTGATTATGACGACGGCGCTAAGTACATCAGCGGGTGGGATGCCGCCGACAGCGGTACCGATGCGGACCTCTTCACATCGGCCTACGATGGCGAGTCGGTCTTCGCTTTCGGTGCTGGAGGAGTAATTCTCCAGAGCGCTGACAAGGGCGCCACGTGGGTGCAACTCGAATCGCCTGCTACTTCCAACCTGCGTGCGGCTGACTCAGTCGAAGGTGCAATCGCGGTAGTCGGAGACGGTGGGGCGGCTTACCTGCGTGCTGATGGCAGTGAGACATGGCTGGACATCTCTCTGACTCTCCCTGTAGACTTCAGAGGAATGGCGATGACCAGTGCTACCTCACTGGTAGCCGTAGGCCCTAGTGGAGCCATCTGGCAATACTCCAGCGAAACTTGGATACAAAGAGATTCTGGAGTGTCCGCAGATCTCAACGAGGTGTCCTTCCTTGATGCCACCTCGGGGATGATAGTGGGCGATGGCGGTACCATTCTTGCCACCGATGACGGAGGTGAAAGTTGGGAGTACAGAGATGCCCCGGAAGGGTTGGACGCTGACATAGTAGCGCTCGATTATTACAGTGGCATCAGAGTATATGCAATAACGGACGAGGGGCACATCGTAAAATCGGTTGGAACGAATTCTGGCACCGCGGCTGGATATGTCTGGGAACTGGTCGAGATTGAATCGGAAGGCAGAAACACCAGCCTAGGGCTCGAATTGAATTCCATCGACGTATCGTCTGTGAACAAGTTCCTCGTATCAGGCCCCTCTAGCTACACTGCTCTTTCCCTAGACGGAGGCAATATCATCACCTCCCAGATAAACCCCCTATCAAGTACCAAGGACTTCAATCACGTCTTGTTTCTCAATCTGTTTGATGCTGTGATTGTAGGTGCGGATGGGGTGATACTATTTTCGGAAAATGCCGGAGAGGACGAGGCGGTTGGATTTTTCATAATCGACTACGGCGACTTCGGGCAGTTCGTCGACTACTCAAAGGAAATGCTGATTGATGGGCTACACGCGACAATCAGAATTGTTCTATTCGGCATGGTCCTCGGTTTCTTCCTCGGTGTCATGCTCTCAATGATGAAGACCGCTCCTACCACTCTGAAGAATGTTGCACAACTAGATCGATACCGGATAATTATGATGATTCTATACCCATTTTGTATCATTGAGACCGTTATTCCTTTCATTCAATTATATGATAAATCGTGGTCTGCAACTGGAATTTCAGAGAGATTACGCATTCTATCATCTACCAATACTAGACCACTCAACACCCTAGTTCTGAGGGTATTTGGATTGGGGATCCTATGCTACGGAATTATGCTGATTTTCACTTTAATCCCCATAGTTAGGGGCCTCAATCTAGACGGTTGGGAGTACGTCTACACGCCTATTGGACTCATATCTCCGGATGGCATCAATGGAGAGCTATACTTCGGGAACTTTCTCCAGGCCCTCCTTGGTATCGCGCTGATCCTGTTGGGCCTACTGTTCCTGACCACAAGGAAATTCTTCCTCAAGAGAGAGGTGCTCCTGCCGTTCCGTGGCATCACAGTGAAGTGGAATTTCTGGGATGTGCGGCCGATGAACGCTGTCGCGACTGTATATACCGACCTCTTCCGCAATACTCCCCTACTCGTCCAGTTCTTGTTCATCCACTTCGGAGTGCAATTTGGTAAGATGATAGGGGATCCAGGCGCGGCGATGCTCGAGGGTGAAACGAATTTCGTCCTAGTATACATCAGAGACATGATCCTAGCTGACAGGGCATGCGTTAGCTCCATCTTCGCTCTCGGTCTGAATTCTGGGGCCTATCAGTGCGAGACAATACGTGGTGCTATCGCGGCGATTCCCTCTGGACAGATGGAGGCGGGCAGGAGTATCGGACTGAACTACATGCAGACGATGGGGCTGGTCATCATGCCTCAGGCGATTAGAATCTGTATACCCCCAATGGGTAACGAAATGGTCAACCTCGTGCTCAACTCTTCGCTCGCAATGGTAGTTGGCTATGCTGAGCTAACTCGAAAAGGCAGACTGATTAATGCCGTTACCTTCCAGATTTTCTGGGCTTACGGCATGGTGCTAGTGTCCTACTTCGTGGTTACTTGGACGCTGGCTCTGCTCCTGAGGCGTCTCGAGACCAAGTCGAGGATTCCGGGACTTGGAATTTCAGGGGGTACATGAATGCTGGAGAATGTGTTGAGTGTTACTAACCTGCACAAGACCTACCCAGGAGGGGTCCATGCCGTCCGCGGCATCTCGTTCGAGGTGAACGAAGGTGAGTCGGTGGCGATCATAGGCTCATCAGGAAGCGGTAAGTCGACTGTGCTGCGATGCATCAACCGACTTATCGAGCCCACTGAAGGAGTCGTGCGGCTGCGCGGCGAGCACATCAACACCCCCGGGGCCGATATCAACGATGTCAGATCGAGGATTGGGATGGTTTTCCAGTCATTCGAATTGTTTGCACACCTGAAGGTCATTGACAACGTGACACTAGGCCTGAGACATGTCAGAAAGATGAGTAAGGACGAGGCCAAAGAAATAGCAATGTCTGCTCTTGAGCGTGTTGATCTTCTTGACCGAGTCGATGCGTACCCCGGAAATCTCTCTGGCGGACAGAAGCAAAGGGTAGCCATCGCCCGGGCTCTCGCGATGCATCCCGAGGTTATGCTGTTCGACGAACCGACCAGCGCCTTAGACCCCGAACTAATAGGCTCGGTTCTGGCCACCATTAGAGGACTGGCTGACGAGGGCATGACTATGGTCATCGTAACTCACGAAATCAGTTTCGCAAGAGACGTTGCTGACCGTATCATATACCTAGACGAGGGGATTGTGGCCGAGGAGGGGCCCTCCTCAATCATAGAGAACCCCCAGACCGAACGGCTCAAGAAGTTCCTGTCCTCGATACATGAAGATGAAGTGCCCAAACAAATTCACGAAGAGTAGGTGGATAACGACACGGATTATGGATACGTTCCTGATGGCAAGGGAGACGGGCCGCGTGTCCGTTGAGAAATTTCCTAGACCATTCCCTGGGCCTGCATGGCCTCGGCGACCTTGAGGAAACCGGCGATGTTCGCACCGGCGACGTAGTTGCCGGGCATGCCGTACTTCTCAGCGGTCTCGAAGGCGTTCTTGTGGATGTTGATCATGATGCCCTCGAGCTTCTGGTCCACCTCTTCGCGGGTCCAGCTCATCCGCAGGCTGTTCTGGCTCATCTCAAGTCCGGAGGTTGCCACTCCTCCGGCATTCGATGCCTTACCGGGAGCGAATAGCACCCCATTGACCTGGAAGCACTCAACGGCTTCTGGTGTGCATGGCATGTTGGCACCCTCGGCGACTGCAATGACTTTGTTGTTGACTAGCATCTGTGCCTCCTCGCCATTAATCTCGTTTTGAGTCGCGCACGGCAGCGCGATGTCGACATTGGTATCCCAGAGCCCATTCAAATTGGGCTCCGGCTTGGAGGCAGTGTACTCAACTCCATCGAATTGGTCAGCGTACTCGCTCATTCGGCCGCGGCGGTTGTTCTTGAGATCCATGATCCATGTTAGCTTCTCTCTGTCGATTCCTGCCGAGTCGTAGATGAATCCGCTACTGTCGGACATCGTTACCGGCTTACCGCCGAGATCGAGAACCTTCTCGCATGCGAACTGGGCGACGTTCCCGGAGCCGCTGATGGCGACCGTGGCACCATCGAAGCTCTTGCCCTTGGTGGCGAGCATCTCTCGAGCGAAGTAGACCAATCCGTAGCCGGTCGCCTCGGGACGAATTCGAGATCCGCCATATGAACGTCCCTTTCCAGTCAGTACTCCTGTGAACTCGTTGGCGAGCTTCTTGTACATCCCGAACAGGTAGCCAATCTCTCGGCCACCCACGCCAATGTCACCAGCGGGTACGTCAAGATCTGCGCCGATGTGACGCCACAGTTCCATCATGAAGGATTGGCAGAAGCGCATGACCTCGGCATCTGATTTGCCCTTAGGATCGAAGTCGGCGCCACCCTTGCCGCCGCCCATAGGAAGGCCCGTCAGACTGTTCTTGAAGAGCTGCTCAAAGGCGAGGAACTTCAGGATGGACTGATTCACACTAGGGTGGAATCTGAGACCACCCTTGTAGGGGCCAATAGCACTGTTGAACTGGATTCGGAATCCACGGTTGATGTGGAGATTTCCATCGTCGTCGTACCAAGGCACCCGAAACTGGATTATCCTCTCAGCCTCGACGATGGCCTCGACCACTGTGAGATATTCTGGATTGGCCTGTATCACAGGCACCAGGCTGTCTAGGACCTCTTCCACCGCCTGATGGAACTCAGGTTGGTTCGGGTCTCTCGCTATCACGCTATCATACACTGTTTTCATTGTACTATCCATTGGCTCACCAAGGGGATTGAACGATTCCTATTTGAGGGACCGGGCGCTTGCGCGACCGAGGGGGGGCTTTTGAATAATATCCTAACTAGATATGTGTTCCATACAGCCCCTTAGGGGCCGATAAACCTCATGAGAACAGATGCCTTTCGGCCAACTGCGCCACATCCGACAGATGTCCTGGTAGAGTAATCACATAGACTGCTGCCTGACTCACTTGTCGGTTCCTCAGAGCCTCGGCAATCGGGGTATGTTCGCGGAACCATCGCGTGCGTCCGTCATCTCCTATGATCCTGACATCGACTTGGGACATTCGGGGTTCGGCGAGGAGTAGTTTGACGTTTGGCACGTCGATGGCGACGTATCCAGGTAGCAGACCGGCTCGGTGTGCCAGATCATCCTCAAACTGCCTGCGTGAATCCGGGTTCGTGGCAATCTCGAGCAGTCGTTCGACCTGTTGAGGAGTGAGTTCCTCTCTACGGCGACTGCAGCATACCTTCAGCAGCTGTCTGTACTTCAGCCTGCGAATCATGTCCTGAGCGTAATCGCCAGCACCTCCGAGGACCTCCCATATCTCTGCGTCGACCCGGCGTTGCAGGTCCAGAGATTCTGGCATCTGATCTGAGCTACGCTCTACCGCTCTGGAGAGCATGACCTCAGTCACCCTAGTGACTCTATGGAAGTAAACTGCACTGTACATTAGCGCCCTTGCCATCATCATGCCCTCGAGCGCTGGCAGACCACCTTCCTCCACGGCGATGTCGCCTCCGTGCCTCTCTAGACACATGATTAGGCGGCGGTAGTCCACGATTCCGTGGGGGACACCTGTGAAATGCGAATCGCGGAGCAGGTAGTCCAGTTGGTCGCAGTCCACAGGCCCGTGTACCAAATGGGCTAGGGTCAGGTCCTTGTCGACGAAATCTTCGCGGCCCTCGGTCCATGCTGTCAGTGAGCGTTCAGTACCTCCTGCGCCCGGACCCCGAATTAGACCTGCAACCTCCTTCGGGTCTAGATCGTGCCTCTCGAGTATGTCCGGCACCCTCTGACGTTCTAGAACTGATGACTGCTCACCGTCGCGCAGAACATCGTACTCGCCGAGAATTATCCCTTCAGTGATTGACATGTGGTCCATCCCGCCGCGCTCATGCAGGATATGCTCGAGCGTGTGCGAGTAGGGGCCGTGACCCACATCATGGAGCATCGCTGCTGCTTGGACTGTATTGGTCTCGTGCTCATCCAAACCCAGTGATTCGGCCATCATTCCAGCGATGTGAGACACTCCGAGGGAATGCTCGAACCTAGTGTGATGAGCTCCGGGAAATACCAGATGAGCCAACCCTAGTTGCTTGATGTGACTGAGTTTATTCATCTCCGGAGTGCCAAGCAGTTCTCTTCGAACACCGTCCAGTCTAAACTGACCGTGAATAGCATCGTTGATGACCTTCATGCCCGACCCTGCGGGGCTTCGACGGGACACTTAGCCTTGAAACGCACTATTGACGGGACAGGGTGCGACGATGATACTTGTTACATTTGAGAGCCGTTTCGCAATCGTTGCATTTCATTTGTCTTTCAATTGCAATACAGTTAAGTGCCCCCCCAGGGTCTGCAAAACTCAGGAGGAACCCGAAGTGGCAGGTGTCAGTCCAATGGTCTCGCTGAGAATTCCCGAGGACCACTTGCTAGAGATTGACCAGCGAGTGGGTTTCGACGGCATGCGAAATCGCTCAGACGTGATTCGGAATGCTGTCCGCAGGTACCTCGCTTTGCCTCTACCCTCGATGGGAGAGAGAGTCGAGGTTGACCTTGGTCCCGATCTGACTGTGAGGATGCGGGACTTCTGCAAACTGCGAGGTGAGTCCGTCGCTGCGGTGCTGCGGCAGGCAGCCCGCGAGCATATCGCCAAGGGAACTCTAGAGAGTGCTACGGTAGACCAAGTCCTCTCCATGCGTATGGACGAGTTGCGTGCGCGATTTGATGACGATTCGAACGCTCTATGAGGTGAGAGATTGAGCGATGATGGGATGCACGAGAAAAACGCGGGGGGGCGTCGTCGACGCCCCCTCGCCCAACCTGTGCTATGCGGCCTAGAAGGGCTGCGGGCTCGGGCTAGACTCTCTGATGCAGTCGGCTATGAGGCCCGTGATGTCCCGAGGGGCTCCAGAGGGAAGTCTCACAAGACCGATCGGGAGCATCTTCTCTGAGATTCAACACACACCGTCTCGCACATCTCGTGCGGGACACCCCTCAGTGTGACAATCTGAACTTTGATGCATGATGCTCCCATCCGGGGTCATGGGCGAGGGAATCTTCGACTGGAGTCGGTTCGAGAGGTTGACGCCGTTCAGAGTCAGAGACGTGCTTCTTGTGGCCAGTCACTTTGACCACTATCTGCTAGAGGAATCGGGGTACTTAGCGGAGATAATGCAGGAGGAGTACTCCGACCTGAACCTCTCTCAGGCACCCCGCATCATCCACAGTCCCGATGCACGTGACGCCCTCAAGCTGCTAAATGCACGTGAGTTCGACCTTGTCATCACTATGGCGAGGGTGGGCGAGATGGATGTCAAGGCCTTTGGAACTGAGGCGAAGCGTGTAATCGAGGGCCTTCCTGTGGTCATGTTGAGTCACAACACGCGTGAATTGGCAACTCTCAGTGCAGGTGACGGAATCGATCGCATATTCGTGTGGACAGGCGATAGCAGGATACTGTTGTCGATCTGTAAGCTGATCGAGGACGAACGTAATGTCGAAAATGATGTGCGAGACGGCGATGTCCAAGTCATCCTGTTGGTTGAGGACAGTCGCAGATTCTACTCCGCTTATCTCCCTCTGCTCTACACTCAGCTGGTGAATCAGACGACGCGGCTTATGGGAGAAGGAGGGAATCTGCACGAGAAGTTGCTGAGGTTGAGGGCCAGAGCCAAGATTCTACTGGCATCTGACATGAACTCTGCTAAGTCCGTAATCGACAAATACCACAACAACATCATCGGGATCTTTACTGACGGTAAGTTCCCAAACCAAGGTGGGCAGAGGGACACAGCTGGCCTAGAGTTAGTGCGCTACGCCCAGGAGGGGCATCGCTACATGCCGATACTGTTCCAATCGAAGAATCTTGAACTAAAGGAGGCTGCTGAGTCACTGGATGTTCGCTTCCTCCACAAGGAGGACACACAGCTGTACCGGAGGATAGAGGAGTTCATGGTCGACGAGATGAACTTCGGTGACTTCGTCTTCAGGATGCCTGATGGGAGCGAGGTCACTAGGGCTTCAAATCTTGAGGAATTCACACGCGGGTTGGAGAACGCGCCCATCGAGTCGATAGAGTACCACGCCGGGAGGAACCAGTTCTCACACTGGCTGAGGACGCGTTCGGAGTTCTACCTCGCGGCGGAGATGAGGCCGAAGAAGATCGGTGACTTCGATAACCCCGAGGAAGTCAGGAAATATCTCGCCGATTCTGTCAGGAATCACATCATCCAGATTCGGATGCGCACTATCGGGGACTACGACGCGAGTCGAACGGGGGCGGGATTTCAGAGGATCGGTAGAGGGAGCCTAGGTGGCAAGGGCAGGGGCTTGGCCTTCTTCTTCACGCGGATGCTTGACCTAGGATTGAGTGGCGCCTTCCCCGATGTTGAGTTCGTGGTCCCTAGATCAGTGGTAATTGGCACAGACGTCTTCGAGGAGTTCGTCGAGGACAATGAACTCGGTAAGTTCGCCCACGAGGACCACAGCAACGAGGAAGTCAATCAGGCATTCCTCGAAGCCGAATTCACAGACGAGATAGTCGGAGAGATCTCGGTGATGCTGCAACAGACCAAGTGGCCCCTAGCCATCCGCTCGTCTAGCCTTCTTGAGGACTCCAGCCATCAGCCCTTCGCGGGAGTCTACGCGACCTACATGCTGGCTAATGACCATCCAGACTTAGAAGTCAGGCTCAGGAGGCTGCTTGAGGCGATTAAGCTCGTCTATGCGTCTACTTACCACCGCGGGGCCAAGGCGTACGTCGCTGCCACGCCCAGCACCATCGAGGACGAGCGCATGGCGGTGGTCATCCAAGATCTGGTTGGCGACGAGGTCAACGGGCGCTTCTACCCAATGATATCCGGGGCCGCCAGGAGCCGTAATCACTACCCAGTTGAACCTCTGGTCGCCGAAGACGGCATTGCAGCCATCTGCATCGGCTTGGGTCGTCAGGTTTCGGCCGGGGGAAAGTGCCTTAGATACAGCCCTGGGCAACCCCGGAGGATACACCAGTTCCACAGTAATCAAGCGATTCTGGACACCTCGCAGCGTAGCTTCTTCGCTATTCCAATGGAGCAAGAAGATGGAGCGGTTCACCCTACTGAGGAAGGCAACCTGCTGAACCTCGGTCTGGCCGAGGCCGAGGAAGACGGTTGCCTTACGCTGGTAGGTTCTACCTACGTGGTCTCGGACGACCGTATCGTCGATTCCGTGGCTGTCGACGGCGGGCCGAGGGTAGTGACCTTCGCCCCGGTTCTCAAACACGGACGGTTTCCTCTGTCGAAGATTCTCAGCCACGTACTCAACACCTGCCAGAACTACATCGGATCACCCGTCGAGCTAGAGTTCGCGATGTCAATCGACCAAGACTCTGGAACTCAGAGGTTCGCCATCCTGCAGGTCAGGCCGATGATGGAGGAGTCCGTGGACATCGATATCGATTTGGCCGAGATTGATCGCTCCAAGGCGATGTGCATCTGTAGCCAATCTTTGGGCAACGGAGTCATCGAGGGAATCAAGGACGTCGTGTACGTCCACCCAGAGAGGCTGGACAGGATGCGTACGATGGACCTGACGGCCGAGATAGAGGCCATAGACGCCGTCCTCAGGGCTGAAGAACGACCCTATGTGCTGATTGGCCCGGGCAGATGGGGGTCTTCGGACCCATCACTGGGAATCCCGGTACAGTGGGACCAGATAATGGGCTCTAGGACGATTGTCGAAGTACCGATGACAGATATCCACGTTGAACCCTCACAGGGGACTCATTTCTTCCAGAACATCATCACCTTCAACATCGGTTACCTAACGATAGGTGCCGATGATTTCGTCGACTGGGAGTGGCTGGACTCCATCGAAGCGTCGACTGAATCCGGAGCTCTCCGTCATGTCAGTCTCGATAAACCGATGAAGGTGATTCTAGACAGCCGCGATTCCGAGGCCATCATAACCAAATGATGGCCAATCTTCTTGGTCGGTCTATCATCAGGTCCGCTTCCATGAAGGCAGATGAGGGGGTTGCTTCGACTATTTTCTTCGCTCATGAATCTGTGAGGGAATCCCAACAAGAGATGATGATTGATGGGATTTCTGCACTCAAAGAGAAGCGTTTCTTACTGGCTGCGGCACCTACTGGAATTGGAAAGACTGCGGCCGCATTGGCTTCCGCACTTGAGGTTTCGAAAAATACTCATGATTTTCTGTATGAGCCAAAGATTATCTTCATGACGGGCAGACAATCACAGCACAAAATAGTTGTAGACACGGTTCAACAAATCAACTCCAAAATCCCCAATGGTTTTCCAAAAATCAAACTGATAGACATCATCGGCAGAGAAAGTATGTGCGAACATATAGACAGGTCTACTGGAAAGTGCTCGTGCGAAGAAGATATTGTAGAGGAATCAAGGAAAAATCGCAGATCAGATTTACGAGAAAAGATGCTTGAGAAACCTCGACATGTTGGCTGGGGCATTGAGTATGGAAGGCAACGAAAAATCTGCGCATGGGCGACTGCCAGATCTGCAGTAAAGCATGCAGATATTCTGGTGTGTGATTATAATCATGTATTCATCGAAGAAGTGAGAGAAAGTTCCCTGCCGGTCATGGGAATTGAACTTGAGAATTCCATATTGATTGTCGACGAAGCCCATAATCTCCCAGATAGGATCAGAAAGGGGCTGGAGAGAAGAGTTACCAATCATGTATTTCGCAGGGCATTATCCGATGTTCAGGAGTACAAAGGGAACCTCGAGAAAACTGCTCAACAGTTGGACATACATGAAATTCATGGATTGGAAGATGCCAGAATATTGGAGAAACAGGTAGAAGCACTCAGTAAAGATCGGGGTTTGAAGAAGTGGTTTTCAGGAAAACAGGAAGAATTGGAGAATTCAGGGAAGGACGACATTAGAGTAGAGACAGCAGAATTCCTTGACATCGTCTCTAGAACAATAGAAGGTATTGCAAATGGAAATGGGGCATTAGGAGACTCCCTCATCAAGAGTATGTGCAATTCACTTAAACATGTAAGTATTGAAGGGGATGAGTCGTTAGAATCTGAAGATGAAGATAAGAATGACTGCCTAAGATTGGCAGAAATTCTACGAATATGCATGAAATACAGGAATAACCCAGCACTTGCTCTTGTTTTCGATACTATTGGAGATGAGAGAAGAATAACAAGTCACTTACTCGATCCCGGAGTGGTTGGCGGACCGATATTCGAGAAAACGTCTGGTTCGATATTGATGTCGGGGACGCTATTCCCTCCTTCCATGTATTCAGACATACTAGGGATACCAGAAAATCGAGCGGATGGGGTTGAATACAAATCAGGGTTTCCCCCCGAAAATAGGCCAATCCTGATTGCAAATGATGTAACAAGTAAATTCTCAGAAAGAGAATCAAGTTACTCAACAATAAGGGATCACATTAGTTCTGTACTTGAAAAGACTCCTGGTAATATTGCTATTTTTGCTCCAAGTTATGCTATGATGGATAGAATAGATTCGGATATTTCCTATTCATTTGGAAAGAGGATAGAAAGAGAATCTAGGGGTATGCCAAAGAACTTGGTTGAGCGGATGATAAACAGGTTGTATGAAAGGAAATCGATGGGAGGAGGCACGGCACTATTGGGAGTTCTGAGAGGTAAGTTCTCTGAGGGCATAGATTATTCAGAAAATGTCCTTGACGCTGTAGTTTGCGTGGGCCTACCTTTGCCTCCACCGAGCGCTAGGCAAGAAGCCTTACTGGAATACTACACCAAACGATTCCGTAGCAGATCAAAAGCTTGGAAGTACGCTAGCCTACAACCTGCTGTAAACAGCGTCCTACAGGCACTAGGAAGGCCGATTCGGAAAGCCGAAGACAAGGCGATTATTATCCTACTTGAGAAACGCCTATTGGAACGAAAAAGTAAAGATTGTATGCCTATAAAATCAATGCAAATAATGACATCTTCTAGCCCATCTAGAACTTCCAAACTAGTAGAGAGATTCTTTGAGATGAATTGAGCAATGGGTTCATCCGAGTGCGTCCTCTCGTGATGATTAGCATGCAGTGGTCGAGGGTACAGGTAGAGATCCTCGGCCCCAGCGGGCACGCCCCGAGCCCGCTTGGTATCGCGACCCCAGGGCTTGATGTCGGGGCTGAGCAGATGCACGAGGAGTTCCTCGCTGATCTATCCCATTTAGACGAAGTTCGCAGTGGGCATGCCAGAGTTGTCTCCGACGTCTCTGAGCCAATTGAGACGGCCAAGTCCCTAGCCAGAGATATTCAGCCACTCGATGAGATGCTGGCAGAGTTAGGCGGCTCTTTGAGCGCTGACAGAATCAGTATCCCCCTGCCTTCGGCCATTCCCGACGACCTAGTAGTAGAGAGACTTGCGAGCGAACGGGGAGAATTAGTACGGCTCATCGCACCAGAGCGTTTCGGTGGAATCATGAGGCAGTTCGCCCTGCCCGAGGACAGGGTCCTAACTAGGGCCGTTTGGTCGGAAGGTGAGTTGAACCTGGAGATCATCTGATTCCATCGTCGGCGATGAACGAGTCACGCTCCGGGACCTCTTGCAACTCATCTATCTCCTGTAGCACAGTGGACAGCGCCATCTGCGCGTTCTGCCGATGCGGCTCCCCTAGAACGTGGCTGGAGTACCTAGCCTCCTCGAAAATCCTGTCCAGTGCGACCAGCGCCTGCTCGCTGATGGGCAGGGCGTTACGAATCGCCAGTTCAAACTCACGGACAGTTTCGAAATCCCTGCGCAGGAACCCTCTGCGCAACAGTATCTGACACAGACTCTCGTAGCAATTGAAGATGGCTTCTCTGACCTCATCGCCGGCAGCTAGGAGCTCTGCAGTGTAACTGAACACCCCAGCGAGTTCATCGATGGCGGCCTGCTTACGCCTACGCATCAGCATTGCCGCTCCGGCCACTAGAGCGAGTGCGATGAGTACGGCAACGAGAATGGTCGAGAAACCGAACGACTCGCCTGTCTGCTGTTCATATTCTACATCGAGCCCGTCGCGGAAGATAGGTGGCCATGTCTTGTTGATTGGATCGACGAAGTCAGAGTCGGTAGTAAAGCACACCCGCAGCTCGCCCCAGAAGGTCTGGTTGTAGAATGAGGGGAGTCCTGTGTACGCCTCAAACTGATACACGAACAGGCCGTTCTGGTCAGTGAGTCCGACCCTAGTGAAATGTGATGTCTCCCTGTTGTCGCAGGTGCCGTTGACGAGATAAGCCGACAGTGGGAAGTCAGGCACCACCTGTCCGGTGTCAAGCGCTGTGACGTTGATTGATCCGGACAGCAGCCTCTGATTCTTGGCAACATACAGGGAATCTGGATTGAAGTCGTAGGCCACGGAAATCAAGATTACCACCTCGACTTCAAGAGAGTCACCATTGAGGTACCTAGAGCTGTCGGGCTCGATCTTGATGGTCAGAGTCAGTGATCCTGGGGGCATGGTTTGAATGGCATTCGTGGCGAGGTTGAAGTGCTCGGTCCCGTCATCTTCCCAAGGACTACCTGACAGTGGTAGCAAGAGATTCTCCCAATTCAACGAAATTGTCATGTTGTGCATGATGTTGGATTCGCCGCCTATCTCTAGTATCCGCCCCTGCAGCTTGATCTTGGCGTAGGGATCTCCTCGGATGATGTCGAGATTATTTGGGAACACCTCGATTTCAATGTCAGCCCTAGTGTAAACAATGACATTGTACTGGACCGGCAGATAGTAGGTCTCACCTGAGAAAGCGAAAGCGATGTTATGAGGCCCGCGTGCGATAGCGTATCCAAGGTCATAGGTGTAGCTGAACGTGCCGTCAATTGAAGTGGTGATGGCCCCCACTACCTCGCCATCGAGTCGCATCGTCAACTCCCTGCCCTCAAGTCCAGGGTGACCGGACGAATCCTCGTCGAACAGCCGCCCGGTGAAGTTCCACGAGCCCCCTCTGGTGACGACAGATGAATCGACCTGTAGGGTCATTCCTGTGTGATACGCGATAATCAGAACCGTTTCCGTGGATCCTATCCTGTGATAGCCCTGTTCTGGTGCCCTAATGGTCAGAGTATGGTTGCCGACCTCAAGGAAGTCGGATACGGTCCACAGATATGACCACTCGCCGTTCTCATCGGAGCTGGTTATGCCCACTAGTATGCCATCGACGAATATCTGTAGCGAGTGGTTGGCGAGCCAGCCTCCGGGTAGATTGTCTTTCACCGTCCCGCTGAGCATCAGAGGATCACTCACGGCTACAGCCTGAGGCTGGACAACCGATATCTCCACGGGCCCATAGACAGTGAAGATAGACGAGGAGTTAGATCCCATAACAAACTCCTCACCTAGATATGTAATCAGAACGATACGTGGCCCCAACTCCATGTCTGGAGGCACGGGTATGTACAGACTGAAGGTCCCGTTCTCACCTACCGAGAGCCCGGTCAGAAACTCACCGTTCATAGAGACCTGGAGATTTCTGTTAGGCAGCACTCTCCCCGAGCCGTCGGTGAGCATGCCCTCAATCAGCAGCAATTCGTTTCGGTCGACTTCACTAGGCGGCGTTGTCAGGACGACTTGTGAGGTCTGAGTGGCGTTGAACACCTCGGTGTACGACGAGGGAAGATAGTACTCCGGGTTGAGCGAATCGCCCTGGCCCATCGGATCGACCCAGGTGAACCCTCCAAGGAATGTCACCGTGACAGTGTGCATACCGTAGTCGACGTCTAGAGGCAAATCGTAGGTAATCGACCACTCGCCTGTGCTGGCGTTGGACTGCGTGGAGTACACTGGACCGACGCTTACTCCATCGATGTCCAAGTGGATTATTCCACCCCGGGGGTTGCCCCCGTGCACTAGGAATTGGCCGTGCTCATCAAGCAGAGTGCCACTGAAGGTCACACTCTCCCCAGCTATGGCTGAACCGGTGATGGAAGTAATCTCCAACTCGGTCGGAGCGAGGATGATGACTCGGGTCCACGTCTCGTCGCCGAGGAGTCCGGTTGTGCCGTTGATTCCTGCGAACTCGGCAGAAATCGTCATCGGGCCAGGATTCCTCATGATATCAACGCTAAGTACAGCGTTCATGGTTCCGTTAATGTCAGTGAATCCCCTCCAATCGAGGACACCGTCCATCAGGATGTCGACCGCTTCTGCTACAATCGGCTGTCCGGCGTTATCAATCAGCGAGATGTTTACACTAATCACGTCGCCTCGGATGGTCCTGCTATCCGGATCGAGGTCCTGAGGATCGTCTATAGTCAGCAGCGAGTACCCGCGACTGTCGAAGGTCGAGTTGCCGGTACTCGAACCGTAGTAGTTCACATTGGGAGTGTAAGTGGCCATCAGGTCGTGAGTTCCCCTCGGGAAGGTCAGGTCCAAGCGAATGTCAGCATGCCACGAGCCGTTGGGCGCGACGGATCCGCCTGTAACCGTGAAGGTGCTGCTCTGCCCATCGATGGAGAATGTCAAGGACGGGGAGAGAGTGTTGCCATCACGGTCGGTGATGCCACTGCCGTTACTGGAGGTCAGCATGCCGCTGACCGTGAATGACTCACCGGCCGCTGGATTGTCAGTAATCGAGTCAAGAGTCAGATTGGTTGGAGACCTGACGATGATAGTCGTGATGGTGGTGGCAGTTGAGTGCAGCGTGGAAGAACCGTTGAAGAACAGCGTGATGGCTATCAGCCCAAGCGGGTGAGAATGCGGTATTGCGAACGAGAAGTTGACCACTCCAGCGCCGTTGCTCTGGAACTCAGGCAACCAAGTGTCGTGGAACTTCGCCCCTATTGTCGCGTTGCCAATCTGTCTGTCGTTGTCGCTCGACTCGACCAGTCGGGCACCGAAGTTGATTGATGAGCCACGGTCGGCCACCGTATTGATGATTGGATTCTTATCGACGAACTGGGTCACACCGCGAACCAGTATCGAGGCGTTTCCGGTACCGGTGAGGTAGAACGGCGTACTGCCATTGATGACGCTGACCACCACAGTCTTGACGCCGCTGGTGACACCGTTTCCGAGCGGATCTGTCGGGACCGATACTGTAAACGAACCATTGCTCGTTGTAGTGGCACTGTTGACGAGAGTTTCGCTTGAATCTGCGAGGAAGAATACCTCCACTGCCATCGGACCGTTAACGCTCCTGTTGCCATCCACAGCGTCGATTACTCTGCCACTCATCGTGAACGTCTGCCCGGCTGTGACCTCGAGCGGTATGCTGTCTATCTCGACAAAGCTTGAAACTTGGACAGTGAGATTGACGAAGCTGTCGTTACCCAACCACCTCCCTGCATCAGCGACAGTGAGATTATCCGACTTGTCGTCTGGCACGTGCACCCGGATAGAATAGTACCCAGGCGTTGTATCGGCGGGAATTACCGGGTTGAATATAGCGACACCATCGGCTCCAGTGGTCTGGTTCTCTATTAGCGCTTGAGAAGGCCCGCCCCAGTCGAAGTAGATGTTGGCCAGCACTCCCTGCAGCAGCGAGTCGTCCTCAACATCTGTGATGGTGGCGTTCACCCTCATGGTCGAGCCTGCTACGACAATGAGGGCGTTAGGCGCGGCTTCCACGACGAATTCAGTCTGTATCCCAGCATCATAGACGGCATCGTCCTCGACCTTGAAGTAATACCCGCCAGAGGGAGGATTTACAGTGAAGTCGAGAAGAACTCTGAGGCCGTACACACCGGAGCCGACCCCCGTTGGCATCTGGAAGCTGAGGTTGTAGCCGCCGGTGGAGTTGTTTATCCAGCCTGAAGCCAGCCTGTGGATCACTGGCGGCGCAGGGGATCCGTCAGGAGCGGGTGGGAGGGTTGAGGGGACCAGTAGTTGCACCACGACAGACGAGTTATTCCCCAGAATGGGGATGTCATGGAAGATGTCGTTGGCGAAACCCGATACCCAGTTGGTCATGCCTCTCGGCGTCCAGTCGAGCCCGAGTTCGACTGTGGCGTTGGCCCTGCCCTGGATGCGAATCACGTCAACTGCGGTAACCGGCTGCAGCCAAGTGGAGCCAGAGAAGTTCAGCACCCAGCTGTAGTCGCCCGCAAAGGTCTCCCAGGGGGGAGTGAAAGCGACGTCGAGCCTAGGCTGAGATGGGTCGGTGATATTCCATTCCTCAGTACCGTTGAGCTCAAGGATATAGGTGCCCGTGAAATCGCCCAGAGATGTGCCCGTGTGGTCGGTCAGAATCACTTCGACCACTGCGAGATTACCCCTCGGGATAGCCTGCAGAGAATAACTGAAGTTGACATAACTCCGTATCCCGAACTGGTCTGTGAAAGTGGTCTGGTCGTTAGCGTAAAGACCCTCAGAGTCGAACTCCAGCTTGACCTGTACCTCCCCTGCGGGCAGTGGCACGTCGGCTGCTGAGAACAGCCAGTTAACAGAGAACTCGCCAGGGGAAGATGTCCAATTGCTGCTGTTCAGGTACCACGAGGTAAGCCTGATGTACGGGCCGTTGGTGTTGGAGCGCCGCATCTTGAGTATCAGCGTCCCATTCAGCGCCTCGGAGCTGGGGCCCCTGCTCAGAACTGTACCGTTCAGGTAGATCTGGGAGTCTACCTCTAGGATGCTGTTGTTCGCTCCTGCCGCCTCAAGCGTGACGGTGAGGTTCGGGGCGGGGGTGATGTTGAACATGAACGGCATAGCAGCCGGCCTCACATGGTAAGACGGAGTACTGGCGTTGTTGAGGTCCTCCTCGTGCCAGCCGTAGAAGTTCAATGAGGCGTTAATCAGGCCAAGCGGCTCTGACTCATTGATATCCAGTGAGAACTCGTAGTACCCGCCGGCCCCGACATCCGCAATCAGGCTGACCGGTCCGTCACTCGATGTGGTGTAGTTGAGGATGACCTGCAGGTTGTCGAGGGCGGACGGGTCGTTGAACGGGCTGCTGGCCCACGAAATCTCGCCAGAAACGGTGGTATTTACGCCTGCACCCAGCATCGGCTCGTTGTTGGGCGGAGGCTCTCTGATGCTTAGATTGGCGTCGTCTGAGACATTGAGGCGCCATGCGAAGGAGATTCCTTGGGAGCCGACGTAACCCTTCTCAAAGACGTGGATCACCAGCGAGCCAAATCCGGGATTGATGACCATCTCAGGGGTGCCATTCAGACTGAAGCTGCCATTCGCATCGGTGGTCCCGTTGTCGATCAGGTGCTCGGGGAGCGAGGCGCTCCCCGGAACGTCCCCGGTGTCGTTGGATCTGACTAGGTAAAGG
>PSPX01000034.1 GCA_004195715.1 Methanobacteriota archaeon
CTCGACGAGGATCTTCTGGGTCTGGTCGACCGCGTTCGACAGGGTCAGCCGGACCATCCGCCCCTCATCGTTGCCCCTCATTCGGCTCATGCTACCAAATCCTCCTCTTCGGGCATCTCTTGATCGAGATCCCCTACCTCGGACCCAGTGTCGCTCGAGGTGATATCCACCTCAAGCTCGATCGTTTCGGGACCCACTCTTGATCCAGTCATCCCCTGGCGAAGGCCCTTCGAGTAATCCCGGGCTATCTTGCGAACCCCACGGGCGAAATCATCGTCGAACATCATTTGGTCGAGCAGGTCTTGGAACTCCGGCGATACGCCGTCTCTCGAGACATCGGCAGGCTGGGTCGGCCAGTCGAACGAGGTTCCGCAGTGGCAAACGTCCTCACGGCTGCGCCGGCATGGCCACGGACCGCACACGTAGTAGACGACCGCCTTCTTCTCAGTCCTCCGGGTCTTCCAGTCAACCATTACGTCAATGACCTTGCTGCGCGCGCAGGTCGGTCGGTTCAGCGTGCCTGTCAGAATCACTTCCCTAAGGGCGTACTTCCGATCACAGTTCGGGTTCTTGCATTCGTAGTGGTACAGTTTCTTATCGCACATATCCATCATTCTCCTTTTTTCCTCGTCTCTGTATCAGTGCGTTCAGCGTGAACCCGCTCCTTCGTCACCAGTGACACCTGCTCCCACAACATCTCCAACCTACCAATTCAACAGCGAAATGATGTGATTGAGGAAGCCACCCATGCGGGCCACTGGATCGTCCTCGAGAAGCGAGTAAACAGCGCTGAAGTCGCCGTGGCAGATCCACCAGGCCTCCTTGTCGGTGCCAGGAATCGTGGCAAGGCTATGGTCGTAGGCGTGGGCTTTATGCCCCCCTCTTACGATGCACCTGAACTGCCGCACGTCTTCGATGTTCAGTATGTACGAAATGGGCACCCGGTCCAAGTCATTCGCGTCAATCACAACCCTGTACTCGCCACCAGTGGTCCTCCCACGGCTGTCTGGTAGGCTGACCACCAACATGCGCGCATGGCCATGCGACAGATGCTCCCGGACAACCCCTAAGCTGGGGTAGTCGACTCGGAGCTCCCCTAGCCTGCTCATCGGGAATCCGGGATATTGCATACTATGCACCCTTCCTCTTGGACTTCTTTGGAGTGGATGGCGATTGATGCCGACGTGCTGACGATTGATGCCGACGTGCTGACGATGGAAGCCGACGTGCAAAATATCGGAAGGGATGAGTCCATTCATCGTATAACTTCCAGAATATGAATGCCAATAATACGAGCAATAGTGGATTTTCGAGAACTATTTCAATAATTGAGAGTAATAATGCAATAGCCAATCCTCCTAGGATGAAGGCACCAAACAGTACGGCGAACCCAACTAGTTCTCTCAACAACCACAACCCCCTGGATCCTCGCTGCAGTTGAGGACTTGGATTACGTGCGCGAGGTAGAACCCTAGGCGAGTCGCTGGGTCTGTGTCTTGTTTGTTGTACAGTTGCTTCAAATTGCCGTAGTAGGACGCATCGCAAACCCAGAGGGCACTTTTCCTCGTTCCCGGGATAGTCATCTTCTTCCACAGGTGATAGTGGCCATCTATGTCGTCCAGTACGTAAGCTGAGGGCGCCTCGTTCAGTAGATTGTCGCACAGAATAACAACGTTGTAATTGCCACCAGAACGCCGAGGTATTCGAACTTTGAAGCCCCTGATGTCAGTGCTTGAGCAGAATTCCCTTATCGGAGAGATCGAGGGGTAGTCTATCTTCAGAGAATTCAGTCTATCACGTGGAAGCCCGCGCAATTTCCCGCTGATATTGCGATTTCCGTTACTCATCCTTGAACCTCCAGGTTCTGCGATTGATGATCTCCCAAAGGCGAACAATGCCATCGTGGTTGTTGACGAACCAGGCGGGGAACTGCAGGGCCACAGAGCGCGGCGTCCCTCCCGACATGATTATCTCGGCAGCGCGCTCACATATTCTCTCGTCAGTCACGCAATCACCTCCGCGTCAAAAAGCAGCTCGGCCAGATGCTCAGAATGGCTCCCCCTGGCCAGGAAAGCCTGCTTGAAGGGGCCGAAGCCGTGGTCTTCATGACAGTTGAAACTGTTGCTCCAGCCACTCCAGATGATCAGACTGGGCCAATCTGACAGTGAGGAACCGCCAGAGCAGAGTGCGGAGATCAGAGCGAGCCCCTCAAGCGCTCCGAAGAGAGCTGTCGAGGTAACAATGGCGCTGAATGGGACCTCGCCGTCCTCCTGGCAGGACATCGGCCTGTACTGGCTGACGGCCTGGGTGCCGTATCTGCAGACCATGCAAGTCTGGTCCCCGAGGAAGACATCGAAGCTGCCGACGAAACCTCTGGCCCCTGCATTGATCATAGGTACCCCGAGGTGCGAAGAGATCGCACTAAGTACAGATCTCGATCGCAGGTTGTCCACGCCGGACAAAACGGCGTCAGTAGAGTTCAGAGCTTCTAGTAAGTCGCCAGAGATTCCGGCGAAGTCATCAAATCCCTCGATGAAATCGATTTCCATCTCCTCCTCGTCATCTACCTCATTCTGTATGATGCCGTCCGGATTCATCAGTCCGTCAAGGTGAGCGATGCCGAGTGCGTCTACATATGCCCGAACCTCTGCTACCGGGAGGATTTCGGAAATCCGACGCGCAGACACTTCCGCCTTAGGCATGCCCAGATCATCTGCTGTGTACAGGACCTGCCGGTTCAGGTTGTGCACCTCTACTTCGGTATCCGGGTCGACCAGATGGATGCTGAGCCCCGAACCGTCACCTCCTGAGTTGGCGATTCCCATCGCCACGGTGTGCATTGCCCAACTACCCAAGCCTCCGACACCAGCAACTGTCACGCTGCCTGTAACATCCCCCTCGCACTGAGGAATCATGAGTTCAATTTCTGCAGGAGGTTCGCTTTTGTCGGATTCCGACGACTCGAGTTTTATCAATCCAAGGATGGAGTCAGCCAGTTCAGTGCCCTCGTCAATTCTTGCACTGAGTACTGTGTGACCGGTCCCGTCGTCGCGCGAACTGCTCCGGAAAGGAATGGCATCGCCACCAGGGCCGACGATACGCAGAACATCCCCCGGCTCCTCACTGTACGGTAGGTTGGAGGGATCGATCCGGAGGTTCACCGTGATGTATTTCTTTGGAACCTCCACAGGCAGTGCGACACCGGTCCTGCGCAGAACCTCCTGCCAGGCGAGAGCCGAACCGATGGTGCAAAGCCCAGGTTCCTGCAAATCAGATGGGGAGCCGCTACGGGAATTGACGTCGGAGGTTATCCTGACTCCATTGTCAAGAATTTGAACGCGCGTGTAAGGGGTGTCAGTTAGCGGTACGCAGGAGTCTCCTAGACAGATCAAGAAGTCATATGTCAGTCCGCTAATTCCCAACTGACCGGCTAGTTGGCCGATAGCAGCACCCAGTTCAGAACTCCCGGCTCCTTCGTCCACCACGGCTACCCGCAGACGCTCCAGTCGATGCTGGTCAACCAGTCCCTCTTGCCTCAATGTCCTTCGCATTCAGAATTGTATGTTCGTGGTGAGGCTATTCAACCGTCACCCGTGACGCAGCTTTGTGACAGAGGGAGTATCGTCATCGCATTGGGACCATACCGAGTCCCACCAGACGTCCATCTCGTCAACTGTAGCGGCGCACCACTTCAGGTCCTTGGAAATCATATCGAGGATTCTTGTGCCGATCTTCCGGGCTTCCGGATCCCTTCTGCACCAGATCTCCTGTGCAGTATAGTATGCGAGTGGGATATGTCGCAAAATCATTGGGTTCTGATATTTCCAGATCATGCCTTTGACCTTTCCAGAGCCATTTGCCGAATCCTCCGACCTAGGGACTTCGACCCAGTGATGTAGTGGAAACTCAGCTTCAGAACTTCTCACGCCTAGGGCGAGTTTTTCCCACAGTTCCTCTGGAGGGTTGGAGAACCAATTGGGTAGTGTCCGCGGCAGGTCAACTGTCACGCCCATCAGACTAGCGCACCTTGGTATGAATGCGATGCTCCCTACGAGCCCCAAATCACGATTCGAAATCCGCTCTAGTTTTTCTCCGATACGGCTTGAAACCGGCAGACCCTTTCCCAGTATCCGTTCGATCAGATTGCGGTTAATCCGCAGCCGACGGATGAAGTCATCGAAGAACCAGAAACCGTTTTCGTCATATGTTAAGTGGATGTAGACCTCGATGCCGATTCGCTCCCTCCTGGGAGTCCACATCCTGGGCATCATTCTTCCTCCTCGGGGGCTCTATCGGGAAGTCCCGGATTCGATATGGCGTCCACAACCATCTCTATCCACTTGCGATTAATATTGAGATCCTTGATATCCTCTGACAGGTCGTTCTCGTTCTGATACAGCCCAAGTCCGAGGAAGTCCTTGGCCTGGTGTTTGTACATCCACTCGCTGTCCTTGGTAGGAGCCAGAGATTTTGATTTGAATATCTCCAACAAAGGTCTAGAGTCCCTCTCCAACTCTCGCATCTCTTGTGTTCTGACTCGATGACGGCCCTTGAGCTCAGCCACCCTATCCTCGAAATCCCGAGACTGCTCTTCCTGTTCCGTCTTAATTTTCGAATCTATAACTAAGATTTTTTCCTTTATCTCTCCAATCAGTTTGCTGATTCCCCCTATCTCTTGCCTAGCCTGCTTCTTCCTCTTACTCTCCTTCTTCTTAGCCGGTGGGAGAATCAACACCACGTCTCCATCTCTCGGGGTTGTATCGAATTTCTGAACAGACACCTCCCTTCTGATCGGGCCTCCGGATCTCGTGTCATCACCCTCCCTGATAGGAGCGGGAGAAGAGTCATACGGGTCCGCCAAATCTTTGTTTTCAACGCCACAATCAAAGCAATAAACATCTCCTGTTTCAGCATCCTTCTCGAGCTTTCTGCTACCGCATTCTACGCACTTCCCATCAGCCGCATCGTACGTCATTTTGCAACCCCCTCTAGCCTTTCAGCAGAGCACCCGCTACGATCCCTTCGGGGGTCAGATGAATACCACTCCCAGATAGGTAAACCAACCCGGATACCAAGGCATTCTGCAAATGCCTCTTCATCGCCTTGAACTGCGAGTTTTCCACCGGAATATCATCCATCCTCAGTCGGTGACCAGTCGGGAAAATTGCACTGTTGAAATCGTAAGGTCGGTTGTTTCCGTACTTCTTCTCAATGCCTATTTCGCCTTGGGGATTGTCGCAGTGAAATCGGTATAAGGTGGCTACGAAACGGGCAAGTTTCTTGTCATTGAGACTGCCCCTAATCGCATCAATCTGTGACGTGTTGGGAAGCCTCAGGAAGTGCTTCGATCCTGTTAGTCCCGATGCATAGACACCGCTACCAGAGTATTGCTTGGCTATGAAGAAACTAGGGATCTCTGCAAGATACACGTACTGGTAAATTGCCGGCCTCAGAAGGCCCAAAACACCAGTGGTATCAATGTTCCATTCGATCCCATCGTTGCTCTGGCGAATCCTGTGCAGGATTCTCATGACATCGGATGAAGCGTCTCGCAAGTCCCCATTTGCGGGGATGCTGTAGCATACTTCGCCAGGCGAACTAACGACTCTCGACCCTCCCAGATATTCCTTTGCCTTCTCGTGGATTCTTATCGACATCTCCTTCTGGTCCGAGACGTCAATTCCTCCGACTACAAAGGCATACTTGTCAAAGTTGAGGGCAGCATAATGCTCTTTCAGATATTTAACCACCCACTCGGACTCATTCACACTCCTTACGAAGATCACTAGCCCCCAAGGTCCTGCATTCACGGCCAGTGGCCTCCACTGTTGAGCTAGGGCCAGAGTCGCATTGTACCGCCCCTTGGAGTTTAGAGAGTATGGCTTTGGCTCTTTTAGGGCCATCTGTTTATTTCTAATCCTCTCTTGATGCATCTTAATCACATCATCAGGATCCTTCTCTCCCTCCTTACGGTTTTCCTCCCACTCATCCTTCTGCTTTGCAAAGGCCTGCTTGGCTTCTTGTAACGCCTCATCCAATTCCGACAACCTCAACTGGTTATCTTCGAAGTATTCCTCCCAATCCCTCAATGTGTTCTCAAAGCCCTTTCCCGAGGGGGTCCCATCAATCAGACCCTGCAGTTCCGAAGTCGTTGGCGCGGACCCAAGATTGTCGAATGAGAAGCTAGCGAGACTGGCTAGGGCGGCCTCGGCCGCAGACCCCTCCCTTGGAAGACCCCGATCGAGTCTGATTGCAGTATTTCGATCAACTCCTCTTTCAGTAATCCAGAGTGAACCTCCGAGCACCTCGTACAGGGTATAAATTAGCCCGGCATCGAAGTTGGATCCGGAATTTAACATGAAACTCAATTCGCTATCGTCCGAAGAAATCGGAGAATTGAGAGTCATTGTCTCTAGGTGATCACTCCAGATTTTTGCAGGGTTCACGTTACCTGTCCAGATACTGGGGTCAAGTTTGTCGACTTGCACACACTCGCTTTCAATGCCCAAACTCCCGGCTAGTTCGGAGATTCCTGCGGGCATTACATTCGACGAATCGACCCTCAGAGCAATTATCTTCTTAGCCTCTGCCTTCTCGATCAAATCACCGAACAAAACAATCGCCGAATCTTCATCTTCTGGGAAATTTTGCGTTCCCTGTTTAGCGACGACTAGTACTAGGGTACTCATTCAAAACGCACCTCCGAACTCCGTTTCCAATCTATAGGAGAGGAAGACTGGGCCATTCGGCTGCAATCGCGGCCGTCCCTCTGGCTTCCTCGCATGCGGAGTCGATGTCCGCCTGCTCCACCATGAATCCATCGGTATCTCCCTCGGGGTTTGACTCGAGGTGCCTCTTGACCGCGTTCTCCTTGACGCGGATCGCCACTCCTGCGATATCTGCTCCGGAGATTCCATCTGGCATCTTGCCGATACTGCTGGAGAGGTCTATGTCATCGGACCGCTTCACGTCCCCTAGGTGGAGGTCGAGGATGGCCTCGTACTCGTCGCGCTCAGGCAGGGACACCTCGATATGACTCCCGAGCCGGCCATGGCGCAGGAACGCTGGGTCGATCAGATCCTTCTGATTGGTGGCCGCGATGATCAGGACACCGTCCCTCGAGTCGATGCCGTCGATCTCTGCGAGCAACTGGTTGACGACATCCCTCTTGGACGCATGACCCGGACCGACTCCGTTCCTGTCGGATCCCAGCGAGTCGAACTCGTCGAAGAAAAGCACGCAGGGTGCCATCTTGCGGGCCTTGTCCATGATGGTCCTCACCGCTCTCTCGGATTCGCCCACCCACATCGACATGAGTTCCGGTCCCTTGACACTGAGGAACTGCGCCCCGGACACGTTGGCAGCCGCCCTAGCGAGGGCGGTCTTACCAGTTCCGGGGGGACCGTAAAGTAGGACCCCAGAGCCTATGCTGAGGCCTGCAGCGGCGTGGATTTCGGGGAACTGGAGCGGGAGCAGCAGCTTCTCCTGCAGCACGGTCTTGGCCTTCTCCTGGCCGATGATTGACTCGAAGCCCACGTTCTCGACCTCGACCTCGTGCCGACGCTTCAATGACGGCCTTATCCTGCCTACCGCTTCCACCAAGTCATCCCTGAGTATCTCCAGCTCTGTAGCATCAATCTCGTCCACGTCGAGCAGCCTGTCGAAGCCGAAGGTACGGTTGGCAGCGCGGTAGACCCCCTCACGGCACAAGTGGTCGATGTCGGCTCCCACGAAGCCGACCGACAGCTCTGCAAGTTCATCCAGATCGACGTCCTGGTGGAGTGGCATGCCTCTGGTGTGAATCTCGAGGATCTCGAGCCTGCCGTCGCTGTCGGGAACAGGGCACTCGATGACGCGCTCAAATCTGCCTGATCGGTTGACGGCCGGATCGATGTCACTCAGCCTGTTGGTGGCCCCGATGACAACTACCTGTCCCCTTTCCTCCATTCCATCGAGGAGGGTTAGCAACTGCGACACTAGGCGCCTCGACATCTCCGTGGCCATCTGCCTGTCAGGAGCGATGGCGTCGATCTCGTCGATGAAGACGACTGAGGGAGCATCCTGCCTAGCCTCGCTGAAAAGCTCCCGGAGGGCAGCCTCGGATGCGCCCACGGACCCCCCGATGATCTCTGGGGCCGAGATCGAGTGGAAGGTCGCTTGGGTCTCCCTTGCGAGAGCCCTCGCGAGCAGGCTCTTGCCGGTCCCCGGCTCGCCGTGCAGCAAGACTCCTCTGATGGGCGGCTTTCCGCCCCTCAGGAAAATCTCAGGGTGCAGCAGCGGCACCACCGCAACCTCTTGGATCTTCTCGACGACCTCGTCGAGGCCGCCTATGTCGGCAAACGACACGTCCCCGGTCTCAAGCAGCGGCCTGCGGGCGCGCCTGCCGAGCAGCTCGATCTGGGTGCCCGGTCCGATGACGCCGCCGTTGGGCAGCATGATCGGGCGGACCTTCTCGGCCTGCAGCTCCAGGATCCCGCCGCAGGGTGAGGGGAAGGTGATGTGGTCCCCCCTGCACAGGGTTCGGCCCAGGAGGTTGGGGCCGATCAGGTCCTGCATGTCGCCCTCGAGCTCCTCGCCCACGGGCGCGAAGAAGACCCTGTCCAGCGTCCGGGGCTTCTCAATCAGCTCGGCCTCCAGAGAGTCACCGGTCCTCGAGGAAGCGTTCAGCCTCGTAGTGGCGTCCAGGTAGATGATGCCCGGGTTCGCGCTGGGGCTGATTCTAGCAACGCCAGTCGTCTTGCGCCCTCCTTTCAGGAGAATCTCGTCGCCGGGCGAGGCGCCCAGTTCCCGCAGGTCATGCTCGTGGAACACCACCAGCCCCTTGTGGGCTAGCTGGTCGGGCAGGTTGGCCACCGTCAGCACCTGGTCGTATCTAGCAATCACTCTACTCATCTTCTCTCACGTCCCATTACGTCCCCTGTGGATGCCGCATTTCGTCACCTGTGACACTATTCATCTCCCCAATGGAAAGAAATCTCAAAGACTCGGTTCTGTGTCGAACACCTCGGATGGCTGTTGCTATGTTTGAGACTCAGTTTAGCATTAATCCAGTACTTTTCCCGCAGGTCATTGAAAGCAACTTCCTCCACTACGACTCGAATGCCATTATTCTCCGCCCATTGGTCAATTCCGGTTAGAAAAAGCTGACAATCGATAATTATTCCATTTAATGAAGCAGTAGTTGGAAATGATAGAGGCTCTGAATGAGTCAATTGCATTAGCCTATTTTTAGATATTATCCTCTCAGAGATTTTACTAGTCAATTCAGTAATTACTTGATCAACGCACTCATTTACTTCAGCCCGCGAATCTTCGCGGTCCTGTTTGAGCTGGGCTATCAGGGGCTGAACCTGCGGTTCGGCCTCAGGGCCCCTAAAGCGCCCGCCAGGGCCCCTTGCGCGTCCGCCAGGCGGAAACTTGACCATTCAATCGCCCCCCAGTCCAATCAGTAACATTTCACTCATCGCCCCCACCGTCATTGAAGTCCACTCCATCCCAGTCGTTGGGCAGCAGCGCGAGGGCCAGCCCACCGGTAGCTACTGCAGCCGTGATCCAGAAAATTCCTCTCAGCAAACCCATGATTTCCACTCCTTCATACCCATTCTATTTGCCCGCCGTCCTTCACTACCAGCGCGCCTGCTTCGAGCTCCTGCGAGTTCGCTCGGCGCATCTTGCCTTGAGAGACCATCTCGCGCATCTCAGCTATCTGATCCAAGTGGATCTCAGAGGTCGGGATTGCCTGGGAGAAAGCCTCGACGAGATCCGATTCGACCAGAGGTCGAGCATCTTCGCAGAAGGCTAACTTCATCGCCTCGTCAATAGCCGTTCTGATGTCCCGACCGCTGAACCCGTCCGAAATCTTGACGAGCGCCTCGATATCGTAGTCCGATGGGTTCCTCTGACGTATCTCGAGCATTGAGGAGATGATGTCCTTGCGGGCCGAGCGCGAGGGGAGGTCGATGAAGAACCTCCCGTGGAAGCGATCTAGAAGGGCTGGCGACATCTTGGCGTAGTCGTTCGCTGTGAATATGAAGAAGACACCAGAATTGTCGTCCTCCATGAACTGCAGGAGGATGCTCTCCGCGCTGTCACGCGCGGCGTCTGCGCACCGATACATCGTGCCAGCCCTTGTCTGACCAAGGAGCTTCTCAGCCTCGTCAATGAAGCAGACCACTGGAGCCTCGGCGGCCAGCTCATTGACCAGATCTCGCATGAAAGTCTCGTTGTCACCGACACATTTGCCCACGAGCTCGTCCGGGTGGACACGGCGGAAACCCATGTTCCATTCATTGGCGATGGCCTTGGCGACCATCGACTTGCCGCAACCCGGAACTCCAGTGAGTAGAACTCCCGTCGGGAAGCGGGTGAAACCGTAGAGGGCGGCTTCCGGGCTGAACAGGCGACCGGTCATCTTGAACCAGCGGATTAACGGATCCAGCCCCTTGATGTCGTTGTACTGGAACACGCTTTCTGGTATGGTACGGGCCATGTACTCGATTTTCTCGATGAGTTCGGCCTTGTTCCCCACCAGGGGGAGGTTGAGGGAGCGGAGTACGTCTTTGAGTTCGGCCACTGTCATACTTTCAAGGTCCATCGCCTCCACGAGCAGGACGTCCTCTTCGACGAGGGCCGCCAAGTGGCGCTTAACCACCGGGAGGGCGAACCAGTTGAGCCTATCCAGAGACTTCCTAGCCTCTTCGAGCACCGTGCAAACATACCTATTCGTTTCAGCCATCTTTTCCTCAATCCTGCTGCGCTCGTAGTCGCTTGCTGAATCTCTACGCACGGCGTGGGCCTCTGAATCCATCACAGGTGACCCCCGCAATCCCCTTCCATCCATGGCAGCCTGCCGCAGTGTCTGCGCGACACCCTCCCGTTGGACCATTCCCTCGCCTCGGGGACCTCGTTGCCGTGGCCGCGCTGCGCGGCCAGCAGGCAGAGCGCTCACGTACGCCGTGGTCGTGACTATCGAGCTGACCGTGCGGCCCCCCTCCTCTTGGCAGGATACCCTCTCGGTCGCGTACGCTTCTTGCGGTCCGTACCTGCAGACCATGCATAGGCCCTCGTCGAAGTGTTCGATCACGCCCCGGGCCCCCTCCCCTCCTCCGTTGACCATCGAGACCCCCCTGTCGAGGCAGGCCCTGTTGAGAAGCGTCCTAGCGTTCTGGTTGTCAAGGCACGACAGGGCGATGTGCATAGAGTCGAGCGACTCCTTGATGCGCTCGTCGTACTCGCTCTCGCCGATAATATCCTGCAGGCTGATGTCTCCTTCGATCACCTCCACGGAACCGTCAATCACATGCTGCGCACCGAGAGGAGCGGGAATCCCAACCACGGAACCTTCCCCCATCTCGAAGCGGCCACTTAGCCTGCTGGCTGCTGCTGTGGCCTTTGCGCAACCTAGGTCGCTGGAGTCGTACAGGACCTGCCTGTTCAGGTTGTGGACCTCGACCTTGTGGTCTCCGTCCACCAGTTCTATCTTCGTGGTAGCGGGGTCGCATCCGGTGAGTAGCAGGGGGGCGGCCCAACTGCCCAAGCCCCCCACTCCGAGAACCAGGGCCTTCACGTCTGACAGCTCCTCGGGCAAGGCCATCGAGTCGAAGCAGTAGCCGCCCTCGGAGATCTTTGAGGGGAAGGGTCCGACGTCCTCGGGCCCCGCCTCCATGTCCCAAGTCAAACGCTCGGGTTGCCACAGGAACGAAATCAGCTTCTGCGGCGTTTGCTCCAGAGGAATCCTGAATCTGACCAGCGAGCCCTCGCCGTCAGATGTCTGCGTCGCAGTGCCCGGGCCGAAATCGCTCCTCAAACTCTTCAGAGCCAACTCCGGATCAACACCATCGACTCTGGCTGTAAGGGTGAGCCAGCGGTCCACGACCTCCATCTCCCAGAAGGCGTTGCGTTCCCCAAGGTACCTGTGCAGGAGCGCGGATACCCCGCAAACCAGGGTGGCCGAGTCTATCATCGTCTCACGCACGCACGCGGAGTCTATCTCGGGGAACTGGCCCGAGCCCACCAGGGCCGATCCAGCGCCGTGGATTAGCCAGTGGCCCCGATGCCCCTCCGGCCTCGGGCAGTTCGCTGTGCCGATCCAGATGTCGGCCTCGCTGATATCGCACAGGGAGACCTCCATCCCTCTCTCGCCGAACATCCGCCGGATGTCGCGCCATCCCCCCTCGCTGAAGTCCACCAGGCCTCGCAGCATCCTGACGCTCACCTCGTCTAGGGGGTCTCTGCTGATTCTGACTACGCCACTGCCACTCCGGCAGGCTCCGAGAAGGTCGAGTTGCAGTAGCATCGCCAGCACGCTCTCGTCGTGCCCCTCAAGGCCGATCTCTAGCGAGGCGACCATCTCCTGGTCAAGCAGCCCCGACTGGCGGTGCCACTTGTGCTCGTACAATGATTCCTCAGAGGTCAATCTCCTCTACCTCCTGTGCGATTTCGTGGATCCTGTGATTGTGCCTGACTACTCTCATTACTTCCCCCACAAGTGGGTGCTCCGGGAACTCCACGACTGAGATCCTCTCTTCTACCGTCGGTCCGCCCATGACCAGCAGCGCCGCCTCGAGCTCCTTCGCAGTGATCGTTATCGGAGGTCCGCATTTCGGGGTAGTAAGGTGAACCGATGCATTTTCCCCGATCATGCAGGACCACTTCGATCCATCATGCAAGCCTACTACTGTACTGTTGACTATGGAGCGTATGCCCCATGCCGCAGGAAGCCAGCGGTTCCATATCGCGATTGCGCTGCCTGTGTCCAATAGGGTCCTGTGTTCTCCTGAGACCCGGTAGACGAGCATCTCACCGGATTCACCGTCTGCCCCTATGTCGAGTGCTTGTGGGGTGTCGCACATAGGGAACGCGCAGCCGGTGGCGTGAACCCTCAGAGTGAGTGGAATTGATGCCATCAGACACTCCTCGCCGTGTCGCCGGTGTTCGGGTTCGAGAGCGCGTACTGCAGTTGATTTAGGTAGCAGAAGAGCCTTTGCAGCCGGTCTTTCGGAAGTCCAGAGAAAGCGGCGCTGTAATCCCCTATGCAGACGTTGCAAAGAGATATCCTCGGGGCGAACGGATATCTGTCTGAGTGGTAGATGTTGCAGTGCATTATCTGCGAATCATCAGGGGACCTGACATATGCGTGAGGCAACTCGGCAGGAAAGCCTCTGAAGTCTATCAGGATCTGGTACGAGATTGTCTGGCTATTCTTGTGGCTCTGTCTCCCGATCATAGTGAGTTGGACCACTCCGAAGTTTCCGTTAGGCAGCCTGAGGTTGCGGATAGAAGCTACAGACGGGTAGTCGATCTTCATGTGGCTTAGGTCATCCGCCGCAAGTCCCGGCGAGGACCATAACCTGCACGGGCTCAAGACGCTCCCGGCCTCTATGGCCCGCTGGCTCACGTACAGCTTCTCTCCGGTCAGCTCAGTGGCGACCCGGTCACCGACCACGACCCCCTGCGCGTCGAAGACCTGTGCCTGACCGTTGAGTCGTATGCCGAAACGAAGACCACTGTCTTGGGCCCGACGGGCGGGCCGTCGGCGACCTCGACGCCCGGCTCCGGCTCGAGGATGAACTCCTCGGCCCCTCCGGCCACCTTCTGCGGGCCGACGTAGAGCACCGCGTCGCGGTGCTGGTCGACGCTCGCCTGGGTGACCGCCTCGCCTCCGGGCGTGAACACGTCGAAGGAGCCCTGCGGTGCGATCCCCGCGTCGCGCGCGGCTTGGGCCACGGAGGTCCCGGCGGGCACCTCGACGAGGATCTTCTGGGTCTGGTCGACCGCGTTCGACAGGGTCAGCCGGACCATCCGCCCCTCATCGTTGCCCCTCATTCGGCTCATGCTCCGCCTCGTCCTGCTCGATCCCCTGATGCCAATGCATGATTCGTACAGCCTCCGCCCGATTCTCTTCGATTTCCCTATGCACAATCTTCTCTCTTGTTTCCCAGGACTCGGAAAATCTCTTGATTTCCTCCCTTCGCCCAGAATCGTCAGACTTCTGGCTCATCAGGTGCTGATGCCCAGAGATACTGCCGAGCCTGTTTCGAGACTGGTTGTGTGCCTCTCCCTGTTGTGATGACTGTACGTTCTTCATGCAAATTCCTCCTTGTTCAATATGATACATTCAGCGTGAACCTTCTCCTTCGTCACCAGTGACGCTACCACATGTGCGACGGCTCCACCTCGACCAGTACCATCCTTTGTTTGGAATCGAAGTTCAGCACCCTAACAGTCCACAGGAACTTCCAGCCAGAATTGAGCTCGCGCTGCCGCGTCTCCTGGTAGGACTTGCTGATCACCTTCACGGGGATGGAAAGCCCGCCGGTCCGGGGGTCGAACAGCAGGAACTTGTTATCGCCTGCGCTGAAGACCCTGACCAGGTCGTTACGGAAGTAAGGCACAGAGTCCCCACGGGCCCTGTAGCCCTGTGCGTGCACTTTGCCGTTGGAATTCTCCCGCCTCGCGATCTCGACTGCCCTGATGTCCGAACCGCTTCGAACGCCGGGCACCCAGAGCGTGCAGCCGTCCTCGATGATCCCAGAGCCAACGAGAGAACTTCCCGCCGGCTTGTCCCATCTGACCGTGAGGTAGTGCATCTTCGGTTCGACCAGCATCCGTCGTCTGCCGACCCTCGGCGCACGAGTCCCAATCACGACACTCTGCCCCGGGGGCACTTCTTCACCATCGAAGATATCGCCACTTGTCAGGTAGCAGTGGACCGGAGTGCCGTCCCTAGGCCTCATCCCACTCAGGGTGATCACTTCTTGTACCGTCAGGGAGGAATCGGTGTCTATGTCGACCCAAAGGTCAGGCACTTCCACATGTCCAACTCTTATCGACGACATGTCAGCATGCGTCACTAGTGGCCAGTGCCCCTCGTCACGGGTGACGCAGAAATCCCCTCACAGCCGACGCAATAAATCAGATACGGGCCGATAGAGGCTAGTGGTTTGTTGGTTTCCCATGATCCCGGTGTAATCCCGGGCCGTGTCGCCATTATGGGCAATTAGCAATTAGTGTAATGGATAGCATGTGGCCTTCCTAAGCCTGGGGTGGGGGTTCGAGTCCCCCATTGCCTACCACTCAATTTTATTATGTCCAGCATGAGGGAGGAAGGATGCCGGAGATCAAGAACGTCCACATTCTGATGATGGGCAGGGACCCCGGGCACGCGAAGATCGGACTCCAGAAGCTGGAATGCGACGTGGTCCACATCATCACCTCGGATGAGATGGCAGAGGAGATGGATCACAAGTCGATGATGGAGGAGTGGGCCAGTGACCTCGGAATCGAGGCCGGCGGGATCCACACGATACCTAACTCAGAATTATTCTCCGCCGCGGCCACGGGAATCGTAGTGGCAGTGGTGCTCTCGATAATCCGTCATGAGACTAATCGCCCCCTGATGCACCTCGGCTCCAGGCATGAGGAAGGTGTCCACGTTGACCATCCAACCCGGAAAAAGGACGACGATGTAATCTGTGGATTCTTCATCGGGTTCACTGGGGGTACGAACCTGATGGCCGGAGCGGCCGTCCACGCTGCGAACCTATTCTCCGCTAAGCCATATTACATCGCCCGCGTTCCAGACGGCGACCCCGATGAGGGCGAACCAATCGTCTTAGCCCCGATGAATGCCACGGCGTTACTATCGGCAGCCCCAAACGAGGCGATCAAAGATTTGCTCCAGCATCCCAAAGGCCGTCTCTTTTCCCGTGATATTGAAACCTACATTCTGATTACGCGCCTAGATTACCTTCATCTCGCTTCAACGGATAAACTCGAAGATCCCGAGTTTCCTGGAAGCGGCCGATGGGTCTACGATGTTAGCGAGGAAGGCACCCTCCTGCTGGAAATAATTGCTGAGAGGCGCCGGTTGACCGAACCTCCTGAACGGCAAGGAGGGGATTCAGAAGAAGAGAGTGGTGCCAAAGAAAAGGTGGATTCAGAAGAAGTGGACG
Source organism: Methanobacteriota archaeon (assembly GCA_004195715.1). Classification (GTDB taxonomy): domain Archaea; phylum Thermoplasmatota; class Poseidoniia; order Poseidoniales; family Thalassarchaeaceae; genus Thalassarchaeum. Next base: position 15,954 of record PSPX01000034.1, read on the forward strand.
GCCCCCCTGACTCCTCGGATCCCAAGATGGGCGACCTGACTGATACCCTGCTCACAGTCACCCAGGAGCAAGTACCTGCACGCAATGAGTTGCTCGCAGTCCTCATGGAGAGGTGGAACCTTGAGGGAAGGGCAGAAGTCTGGAAGCGCGACGACAAGCGCACACTACGGATCTACTTCGTCAACACTGAGGACGAGTCATCCAAACCCAATCTATACAAGTTCCACGAGGAGAAAATCAAGGTTGAAAATGACTTGCTGGTCAAGGAGATACTGGACAGTTTGCCCTACAGGAGAGATGAAGACGCGGTGGCCCGCATCATCTCCGGTGACAACGAATTCGAGTTGATGATCTACCTCGCGAAGTTGAAGTTTGAGAGAATGGGGTTCTCCTTCGGCCCCTCGCCACGCGGTAGCGGTTGGGGAAGGACGGGCAAGAAGAGAGCTTAACCAATCTAGAAATCACCCGTGGTAGAGGGTTTCCTGTCTGCTCTTTTGTACTTCCTGCAGCCTCTGCATTTCGCCCATCGCTAGCATGCCATGCAGCGGCCCGCTCCTAAGCATGGTCAGGAGGTTCCTTCCCATTGTGGTCAATCGCCACTGCGGCTCCTCGGGATGGATCTCGACAAGGAGTGAGGACTTCATCAGGTCAATCATCCATGGCTGGATACTAGTATTATCATACAGTATCTCCAAATCGCCGGTCTCATCTGACATCACGAAATCCAAATCGAGCGGGTTCAGCGCCATCGCCAACTTCAGCGCATGAATACCTGGCAGCATAATCACATCCCTGTTTGGCATTATTGCTGCGCCATCCTCAGGCTTGATCACGTAGAAGGCGTGAGCATCGAGGACTCCAGCAACTAGACTAGCTACCGCAGCCATGTGCATTGTGCCACCGGTAATTCCAATGCTCCATTTCCAAGTATCCATCCTGCCTTCAGAGAAGTCGTGTTCGTGGCCAGCCACCCTCCAGGCGCAACCGATTAGCGAACTAACGCTGCTTGGCTCAAAGAGGTCCGAGATAGACTGAACCGTGCCCCTCCTGAACTTGAATTTCTTTGACCAATCACTCAGACGCCTACGATATGGCTTCTCATACTTCGTAGATGTGACGATGTGGACTGCATCAGGCACGAAGTGCTGAATCGAGGTTATGGCATGCTCATGAGAGCCGCCCATGAACAGAATCATCACATTATCACTTGTGAACTCAGCGTCATCATCAGCCTTCGACACGCCCTTCTCACGTGCGCATTACATGATAAACACTCGACTCTCTATCTGACACGTTGCCTACTTCATAAAGGTCAAGAATATTATTACTTTCATGTCCGTCGAAGAGGCCGCCGTAACCTGTCCCAATTGTGGGGTAAAGTTCGATGTTGCCGATCGTCTTAGAGCCCATATCGAGGCTGAGGTTCGTAGCGATATTCACACTTCAGTGCGCGAAAAGATGGAGACAGAATTCGAGGAACGGATGGCATCTGAGAAAGAAGAGTCGGAAAGGCAGCAGGAGACCTCTGAGAAGAAGATCGACAAGCAGGTCAAGGAAATAGCCTTGCTTCGGGCCTCGAAGATTGAGCTCTCCGAACTCAAAGCAACCATGGAGGTCGAGGTTAAGGAAGCTCGATTGAAGGCAATCGCCGAAGAGAGAGTGAAGTTCGATTTGAAGCTCAACGAATTGGTTGAGAAGCGCTTAGATGAGGAGCATGATAAGAAGAAGGTCCTAGAGGAGCGAATCTCCGAACAGCGCAAGGAACTCACTGATCTTCGTAAGGCGACGATCGAATTGGACGATTTGAAGGCGAGTCGAGAGATTGAATTGGAGGAAGTGAAGTCCGAAGCCACTAGGCAAGCCAAAAGGCAATTCAATCGGAACCTCGACGAGAAAATCAACGAACGATTGAAGGAAGAAACTGCTGACAATGAACTTGAGATTGGGAAGCTTGAATTGCAATTGGATCGCCAGAATTCTAAGATCAAGGAACTGGAAGAGCAGAGGACCGCTAGCCACGGCGAGCTGGAGGGCGAGGTCCTCGAGCTTGCAGTCGAGGACACCCTGCGCAACCTGTTCCCGCGCGACGTCATCAAGGAGGTCAAGCGGGGAGCCTACGGCGCCGACATCGAGCACTCGGTGCCCAGCCCCGGCGGGGCTGTCGCGGGCAAGATCATCTGGGAGTGCAAGAAGCAAAAGTGCTGGCAGGACGAGTGGGTCGCCACGATCCGCAAGAACGCCATCGAGTACGGGGCGGACACGATGGTGATCGTGACCAGCACCATGCCCGAGGGCATGGACTCCTTCGGAAGGGTCGACGACGTCTTCGTCTGCAGGTACCACGAGGTGAGAGTGGTCTCGGCTCTGCTGCGCCACGCCATACTCAGGGCGAGCGGCGAGAGGGTGCGCGAGCAGCACATGATGACCATCCAGGAGCGCGTTCTCGAGTACGTCAGCGGACCGGAGTTCGCCATGGTGATGAGGGGAGTCATGCAGGCCTACGAGGAGTTTGAGGACGACCTCCGCAAGGAGGAGCAGTACATGAAGAGGCGATGGACGGCACGCCGGCGCTACCTCAGGAACGTCATCGACTCGGTCACATCCATGATGGGCAGGCTCGATCAGCTGGGCGCTGGCGACTTCGAGGTCATGGACGAGATTGACGGAAGTGCCCCCTCGGGTTTCCTGGTGATGGAAATCATCGAGGAAGAGGAGGAGTGACTGTGAGCGAACAGTTGTTTGGGTGCCCAGACCTCGATTGCGACAAAGGATTCGATGCAATATTCAAACTCAACCAGCACATGGATGACACCGGACATTGTGAGTGTGAGACTCCCGAAGAAG